>JBBSKV010000046.1:0-8913 GCA_038255955.1 Propionibacteriales bacterium | reverse complement strand
GTCGTCCATGTGCGAGTCGCAGCCATGCTGCGTGACGATGATGTCGGGCGCGAACTCGCGCACCACCGGGGGCACGATCGCGTGGAACGCGCGCAGCCAGCCGGCGTCCGACGTGCCCGGCGGCAGCGGGACGTTGACGGCTGATCCCTCGGCTCCCTCTCCCCCGACCTCGGCGGAGTAGCCCGTGCCGGGGAACAGCGTCTGGGGACCTTCGTGGATCGAGACCGTCAGCACGCGAGGGTCGTCCCAGAACATCTTCTGGACACCGTCGCCGTGATGAGCGTCGACGTCGACGTAGGCGACCTTCTGGGCCCCGTTCTCCAGCAGCCAGTCGATGGCCACGGCGAGGTCGTTGTAGATGCAGAAGCCACTGGCGTTGCCCGGCATCGCGTGGTGCAGCCCGCCTGCGACGTTGACGGCGCGCGGGGCCTGCCCGGTCCACACCCGGCGAGCAGCCTCGACGCTGGCCCCGGCGATGAGTGCGCTGGCCTCGTGCATGTGACCGAAGACGGGATTGTCCTCGCTGCCCAGACCCACCGACAGGTCGATCTGTGACGGGTGCAGGCTCAGCTGCTGGACCCGTTCGATGTACTGCGCCGAGTGCACCCGGGCGAGGACATCCTCGGTCGCGGGAACCGCACCGACCACGTCCACGTGCTCGAGGACCCCCATCTCGCGGGCCAGGGCCATGGTGAGATCGATGCGTACCGGTGCCATCGGGTGCGATGGCCCGAAGTCGTACGAGGTCAGCTGCTCGTCGAAGACGACGCAGGCGCGATCGGACATGTCCCGACTCTATGCCGAGCCGGACAGCTCGCTCGACCGGGCCGCCGCTGCAGCGATCGCGGCCCGGACGCTGTCGTGCACCCCACGCTCGTCGAGGGTCACGATCGCTGCGTGCGTCGTGCCGTTCGGCGACGTGACCCGTCGCCGCAGCTCTTCGGCGGTCTCGTCGCCGCCGGCGAGCAGGTGGGCGGCGCCGAGCAGCGTCTGCGTGGCCAGGACCCGAGCGGTCTCGGCGTCGAGTCCCGCGTCGACACCACCGGCGATCATCGCCTCGGCCAGGTAGAAGACGTAGGCCGGGCCCGAGCCGGAGACGCCGGTGACGCCGGCCTGCTGGCTCTCGTCGACCACGACGACCTTGCCGCCGGCCTCCAGCATCGAGACCACGGCGGCCAGCTGATCCTCAGAGACGGACGCGCCCGCCGAGATCCCGAACATCCCCTCGCCGATCAGGACCGGCGTGTTGGGCATGGCCCGCACGACCGCGACCCCGTCGGCCAGGGCGGACTCCATCGTGGCGATCCGGACGCCGGCCGCCACCGAGACCACCGTCGCGCCAGGTCGAACCGCCTCGGCGATCTCCGCCAGGAGGTCAGGGACGTCCTGCGGCTTCACGGCCAGCAGCACGATGTCGGCGTCGCGGGCCGCAGACGCGTTGTCAGTGACGTCGACGCCGTGCTTCGCCCGCAGCTCCTCGGCGCGCTCCGTCCGCTTTTCGCTGATGATGATGTCGCGAGCGGGATGTCCGGCGGCCAGGATCGCCGAGAGCAGCGTCTCGCCCATCACGCCGGCGCCGAGGACAGCGATCCGATGAGTCATGCGTTCCACACTAGTGTCGGGTCGTGCGCTGGCGACCTGACCCATTCATCGTGGCGCTGCTGGCCGCCGCGCTGATCGGGTCGTTCGTGCCGGTGACCGGCACCGGGCTCGACGTGCTCAAGCAGGTCACCGTCGTCGTGATCGGCGGACTCTTCTTCCTGTACGGGGCCCGCCTGTCGACGGCCGAGACGCTCACCGGACTGGGCCACTGGCGGCTGCAGCTGACCGTGCTGGCGACCACCTTCGCGGTCTTCCCGCTGCTCGGTCTCGGGACCCAGCGCCTCCTCTCGGGCCAGCTGCTGACTCCCGGGCTGGCCAGCGGGGTGCTGCTGCTGTGCCTGGTCCCCTCCACGGTGCAGTCGTGCGTCGTCTACACCCGAATCGCCGGGGGCAACGTGGCTGCGGCCGTCGTGAGTGCATCGCTGTCGAGCATGCTGGGTGTCTTCCTGACACCTGTCCTGGTCGCCGCGCTGATGGCCTCAAGCGCCCGGGTCGACACCGGGTCGGTCGTCCGGATCGTCCTGCAGCTGTTCGTTCCCTTCGTGCTCGGCCAGCTGATGCGACCACTGGTGGGCACCTGGGTCCGACGCCACGACCGCAGGCTGACGGTGTACGACCGGGGCAGCATCGTCCTGGTGGTGTTCGTCGCCTTCAGCGAGGGATCCGAAGCGGGCGTCTGGTCCAACCAGAGCGTCTGGTCGGTGCTCGCGGTCGCCGGCGTGTGCGGCGTGATCCTGGCCCTGGTGATCGGCTGGACGGTGCTGATCGGTCGCCTCGGCGGCTTCTCGCGTGCCGACCGGATCACGATCCTGTTCTGCGGATCCAACAAGAGCCTGGCCAGCGGGCTGCCGATCGCCACGGTGCTGTTCTCCGGCGGCGACGTCGCCCTGATCGTGCTGCCACTGATGCTGTACCACCAGCTCCAGATCATCGTCGGCGCCGTGCTCGCGCCCCGCCTCGCGCCCTCTCGCTGAGGAGGGGCCGGGGGTTGGTCCTATGAGGCGGAGAGGTGCAGGCGGGTGAAGTCGAGCGCCTCGACGAGATCCTTCTCGCGCTCGGTCTGGTCCTTGGCCTTGCGGGTGTTGATCTCCACGACGACCTCGCCTGCGAAGTCCGACTTCGCCACGAGATTCAGGAACTCCGCACACGGCTGGCTGCCGCGACCCGGGATGAGGTGCTCGTCCTTGGCAGACCCGGATCCGTCGGCGATGTGCACGTGCGCCAATCGATCGCCCAGGTCACGCACCATCGCCAGCGGATCCTGGCCCGCGGTCGAGCTGTGCGACAGATCGACCGTGACGTGGTCGTACGTCTCGTCGAGCGGGTTCCAGCCCGGCGCATAGGCCTGGAACTCCCGCTTGCCGGTGCGCCACGGGTACATGTTCTCGACCCCGTAGGTGATGTCGTGCTCCTGCTCGAGGTCGCGGATGCCCTCGACGAACCCCCGGGCGTACTCGCGCTGCCACCGGAAGGGCGGGTGCACCACGATCAGCTCGGCACCGACCTCGTGCGCCATCTCGGCGCTGCGGTGCAGCTTGCCCCACGGATCGCTGCCCCACACCCGCTGCGTGACCAGCAGGCAGGGTGCGTGCACCGAGACCACCGGGATCTCGTGGAACGCGCTGAGCGCCTGGATCGCCGTGATGTCGGCGCTGACGTCGTCGATGCCGACCATGACCTCGACCCCGTCGTAACCAAGCCGGGAGGCCATCTCGAACCCGCTGGCCGTCGACCCGGGATAGACCGAGGACGTCGACAACGAGACGCGCTGGCTGGTGGACACGTGACCAGCGTAGGACGGTGGACCGAACCCCACCCGACCAGGTCAGAGCTGGTCGAGGTGCTGCAGCAGCACGCCTTCTCGGAGTGCCCACGGGCAGATCTCGAGCTCGTCGAGCTCGAACAGGTCCATGGTGGCCTCGGCCACGATCGCTCCGGCCCTCATCTGGTGGGCGCGATCGGACGAGACGCCGGGCAGCTGGGCGATCTCGGCATTGGTCAGCTTCTCGAGGCGTCCGACCAGCGGTCCGAGATCGGCGCGAGCGAGGGTGCGCGCCACGTACTGCCCCTCGTTCGACGGCGGGGCGCCGAGCATGCGGGCCAACGAGCGGAAGGTCTTGCTCGTGGCGACAGCGCGGTCGAAGGCACCGCCGCGCAGGATGGGCCCAGCCTGTTCGGCGATCGCCGCGCGCACGTACGAGCGCAGCTCTGCCGTCGACTTGCCGGCGTCGAGCCACTCGCGCGTCAGCCGCCCGGCGCCCAGAGGCACCGACGTGGCCACGTCGGGGGTCTCATCGGACCCGACCGCCAGCTCCAGCGAGCCACCGCCGATGTCGAAGACGCCGAGACGCCCGGCGGACCAGCCGAACCAGCGACGCACGGCAAGGAACGTCGACCGAGCCTCGTCCGCTCCCGCCAGCACCTGCAGGTCGACGCCGCTGATGTCGTTGACGCGTGCGATCACGTCATCTGCATTGGCCGCTTCCCGCACGGCCGAGGTGGCGAAGGCGAGGATCGTGGAGCAGCCCTTGTCCTCGGCGGCCGTCCGGGCTGACGTGACGTAGTCGACGAGCCGCTGGATGCCCTTCTCGGTGACCGCGTTCTCGTCGTCCAGATGCTCGGCGAGCCGCAACGTCTCCTTGAGCGAGTAGGCCGGCACGGGAGGTCCGCCGCGGAAACCGTCGACCACCAGCAGATGGCCGGTGTTGGATCCGATGTCGAGAACGCCGATGCGCATTCGGCCAGTGTCCCACCTGCCTCGCACGCCGCCCGGACCGCGGTTGCCGTGGCGGCTCTACAGTGGCCGAGTGCCTGAAGTCGATCTCGGATTCCCCCGCACGCACGTGGAATTCACCAACCCCGCCGACGAGGACGAGGTGTTCCGCTGCGACCTGACCTGGCTCACGTCGCGCTGGACCTGCATCTTCGGGCAGGGCTGCCCCGGGATCTACGAGTCCAGCCCCGACGCCGGGTGCTGCACGCTGGGCGCCCACTTCGCCGACGACGCCGATCACCAGCGGGTCGCGGCCGTGGTCGAGCAGCTGACCCCCGATGACTGGGAGCGGCATGACGACGGCCGGGCGAACGGGTGGACCGAGACCGACGACGAAGGCGATCTCAAGACTCGCGCCACGGGCGGCGCCTGCATCTTCCACAACTCGCGAGGTTTCGCCGGCGGTTACGGCTGCGCCCTGCACGGGCACGCCCTACGGACCGGTACCAAGCCGCACGCGGCCAAGCCCGACGTGTGCTGGCAGCTGCCCCTGCGCCGACAGTTCCGCGACGTCGATCGTGGCGACGGCACGACCTACACCGAGACGGCGATCGGTGAGTACACCCGCGCCGGCTGGGGTCCGGGCGGCGCCGACCTGGACTGGTACTGCTCGTCGAACACCGACGCACACATCGGTTCCGAGCCGGTGTACGTGTCCAACCGTGACGAGCTGGTCGAGCTGATGGGCGACGCCGGCTATCAGGTCCTGGCCCGATTCTGCGCCGAGTTCGAGCGGGGCGGGCCCCATACTCCTCATCTGGCCGACCCCGCGCGCTGACCCCCCGGCCAGAGCTCGCAGGGCGGGCAGTAACAATGCCATATGCATCTCGATCACGTCTCGTTCGCCGCAGGCCCCGGTGGCCTCGCCGCAACGACCGATGAGCTCAGCACTGCACTGGGCGCATCATTCCTGGACGGCGGAGTGCACCCGCGCTTCGGAACCCGCAACATGATCCTGCCCCTGGCGAACCGCCAGTACCTCGAGGTGGTGGAGGTCCTGGACCACCCCGCCTCGGACAAGGCCGCGTTCGGTCAGTTCGTTCGCGAGCGATCCGACTCCGGTGGTGGCTGGATGGCCTGGTGCGTCGCCGTCGACGACATGGCCGAGGTCGAGCACCGCATCGGTCGGCACGCGGTGCCCGCCAACCGACGCCGCCCCGATGGTTTCAACCTGGAGTGGCGCCAGATCGGCACCAGCACCACCAAGGCTGATCCCCAGCTGCCGTACGTGACGTGCTGGGACATCGACCCGACCGAGCACCCCTCGCAGATGGCGCCCGCGGAGATCACTCTCACCGCCCTCGAGATCGCCGGCTCTCCCCAGCGACTGACCGACTGGTTCGGCGAGCCCGCGGTCGACGCGCTGCGCGACATCGACGTCAACTGGACCGCGCCGCACGGTGCGCCCGGGATCCTCGCGGCCACCTTCTCCACACCCACCGGCGACGTCCGCCTCTAGCTGTCCGAGGCCTCACCTACGCTGGCGCCATGGCGCCCACCAAGACCGTGAAGCCGGCCTCGTACGTCTGCGCCGACTGCGGCTGGACCACGCCCAAGTGGGTGGGCCGGTGCGGAGAGTGCCAGGCCTGGGGCACCGTCGACATCGCTGCAGCCGCGCGCTCGGCCGGCCGCACCCAGCCGGCACCCGTGTCCTCGGCTGCCCGGCCCATCACCGAGGTGCAGGTCGAGTCCGCCCGCGCCACGGGCTCGGGCATCGGCGAGCTGGACCGGGTGCTCGGTGGCGGGGTCGTCCCGGGCGCTGTCCTGCTGCTGGCTGGGGAGCCCGGCGTCGGCAAGTCCACCCTCCTGCTCGAGGTGGCCGCTCGCTGGGCCCGCTCCGGGCGTCGCACCCTCTACGTCACCGGCGAGGAGTCCGCCGCCCAGGTCCGCCTGCGGGCCGAGCGCACGGGCGCCCTCGACGACAATCTGTACCTCGCCGCCGAGACCGATCTCGGCGGCGTGCTCACCCACGTCGACACGGTGCAGCCCTCCTTGCTGATCGTCGACTCCGTGCAGACCATCGGATCGTCCGACATCGACGGAGTGCCTGGCGGCGTCACCCAGGTGCGCGAGGTCGCATCGGCGGTCATCCAGCGCGCCAAGCGCGAGAACATCGCCACGCTGCTGGTCGGACACGTCACCAAGGACGGCACGGTCGCCGGCCCCCGCGTGCTCGAGCACCTGGTCGACGTCGTGCTGCAGTTCGAGGGTGACCGCGCGTCCCGGCTGCGCCTGCTGCGTGCAGTCAAGAATCGGTTCGGCCCGGTCGACGAGATCGGCTGCTTCGACCTCGTCGACGACGGGATCGTCGAGGTGCCCGATCCCACCGGGTTGTTCGTCTCCCGCCACGACTCCCCCGTCACAGGGACCTGCGTGACGGTCACCATGGAGGGCCGCCGCCCGCTGCTTGCCGAGGTCCAGGCCCTGAGCGTCGAGACCAAGAACCCGTCACCACGGCGCACCTCCAGCGGCCTGGACTCCTCACGCATGGCGATGGTGCAGGCCGTGCTCACCAAGCACTGCCGCATCGACCTCTCCCACCACGACACCTACACCGCCACGGTGGGCGGCGCGCGACTGTCCGAGCCGTCGGTCGACCTCGCGGCGGCCCTGGCCCTCATGTCGGCGCACACCGATCGAGTGGCGCCGTCCGACCTGGTCGCGATCGGCGAGGTCGGGCTCGCGGGCGAGGTCCGACCCGTCACCCACCTGACCGCCCGACTTCGTGAGGCTGAGCGCATCGGGTTCGCCCGTGCCGTCGTCCCGGCCGGGTCAGAAGGCATCGACGCATTCACCGGGACCATCGCCGTCACGGCGGTCCGCAACGTCGCCGAGGCCATGGACGTGCTCGCCGGTCCTGCCCCCTTCTGAACCCCCTACACTGAAGCATCCCAGACAGAACGTCTTGGACAGAAGGCGAGAGTTCCGTGCTCGGTCCCGAGCGAAACGGCGTCGATGACGACCTGCTGCGCAGTGCGCTGGGGTCCATCGCGCCCGGAACCGTCCTGCGCGAAGGTCTCGAGCGCATCCTGCGGGGCCGCACCGGCGCGCTGGTCGTCGTGGGCCTCGACAAGACGGTCGAGCAGATGTCCACCGGTGGCTTCGTCCTCGACGTCCCCTTTACGGCCACGGCACTGCGCGAGCTGGCCAAGATGGACGGCGCCATCATCGTGGATCGTGACGCCACCCGGATCCTGCGGGCCGGCGTGCACCTGATGCCCGATCCGTCCATACCCACCGACGAGACCGGCACCCGGCACCGCACCGCCGACCGCGTGTCGCGGCAGACCCGGCTGCCGGTCATCTCGGTGTCCGCCTCCATGCACATCATCGCGTTGTACCTCGGGTCGGCTCGGCACGTCCTGGAGGACACCGCCGCCGTGCTGGGCCGCGCCAACCAGGCCCTGCAGACCCTCGAGCGATACCGCAGCCGGCTGGACGAGGTGTCCGATGCCCTGTCGGCCCTCGAGATCGAGGACCTGGTCACGGTGCGTGACGTCGCCGCGGTGGCCCAGCGCCTCGAGATGGTCAGCCGCATCGCCCGAGAGATCGAGGCGTACGTGCTCGAGCTCGGCGCCGACGGCCGTCTGCTGTCCCTCCAGCTCGACGAGCTGATCGGTGGCGTCGACACCGAGCGCCAGCTGATCATTCGCGACTACATGCCCACCGGCCGCCGGGCTCGCTCGACCGAGGAGGTGCTGGCCGAGATCGCACTGCTGGACTCCTCGGTGCTCGTCGACCTCGGCACCGTGGCTGCCGCGCTGCGCATCGGGACCTCAGAGGCGCTCGACAGCCCCCTGGCACCACGCGGGTACCGCCTGCTGGCACGGGTGCCGCGGATGCCAGCCACCGTCGTCGACCGGCTGGTCGTGCACTTCGGCTCGTTGCAGAAGCTGCTCGCCGCCAACGTCGAGGACCTGCAAGCCGTCGAGGGCGTCGGCGACCTCCGGGCCCGCGGCGTGCGCGAGGGTCTGTCCCGGCTGGCCGAGTCGAGCATCCTCGAGCGCTACGTCTAGTTGCTCTTCTTCGGTGACGCAGTGGCTGACGGACTGGGTTTCGGCTTCGGTTCCGGCCGGCCGCCCAGGGTGAAGCCGGCCTCACCGGGCTCGCCGCCGAGCGTGCCGAGCTGCACCGTGTAGCGCCCGCCACCCACGAAGTCCTCGCCGTCGCCGCAGCCGCCCCCGGACCGACGCCCCGACCACGTGGTTCGCGCGACGGTCGCCCATCCCCCGCCAGCCAGCTGCACCGGGTCGGCCAGGAGCGACGTCGTGCACCGGGTCGAGTCCCACACCGGCGTGTCGCCGGCGCTGATGACGGCGATCACTTCGGCATCGGACGGCTGCAGCGTGCACGGACCCTTTTGCGAGGTGCTGACGACCAGGGCGATGTCGACCGACGAACCGGCCCGCTGGTCGACCGGGACCGTGGGGGTGATGCGCACCTTCTGGGGATCGCAGGCGCGGTCGTCAGAATTCAGGGCGACCTCGAAGGCGCCATCAGTGGGCACTGCTGCCGGCGGCGGTGCGGGCGCTGTCGTG
>JBBSKV010000045.1:0-8953 GCA_038255955.1 Propionibacteriales bacterium | reverse complement strand
GTGCGACGCCGACTTCGCGAGGCAGCCGAGGTCGAGGAGCGCGAGTTCTACGAACGACGGGCCTCCGCCGAGTGGCTTGCTGCGCTGCGAGCGCTGGGCACCGATGCCGACAAGCCGTTCCTGACCGACGCCCCGGCCGTCCTCGCGGTGTTCGAGGTGCACCGCGGACCGAGCTCACCCACGCCCTACTACGCCAAGGAGTCCGTCGGCATCGCCGTCGGCTTCCTGCTCGCCGCACTGCACCAGGCCGGCCTGGCCACGCTGACCCACACCCCCAGCCCGATGAAGTTCCTCAACGAGATCCTCGATCGCCCGGCCGAGGAGCGCGGTTTCCTGGTGGTTCCGGTCGGCTACCCCGCCGAGGGCGCCGAGGTTCCAGCGCTGGACCGCAAGCCGCTGGACGAGGTGCTCGTCCGCCTGTGACACGCGCGCGGGTGGCGGTGGATCGGGGCCGTGCGGCACGATCGCCCCATGACAGATCAGCAGCCGCGCGGGCCACGGGACGATCCGTCCATGCCGCGCTACGCAGGCCTCGCGACCTTCGCCCTGCTCCCGAGGATCGATGAGGTCGAGCGTGCCGACATCGCGGTGCTCGGCGTGCCGTTCGACGCAGGGACCAGCTACCGGCCGGGCGCCCGATTCGGGCCCGCTCACATCCGCGAGCACTCGCGGCAGCTGCATCCGTATCACCAGGTGCACGACGCCCACCCCTTCGCGACGCACCAGGTGGTCGATGCGGGCGACGTCGGAGTCGGGCCGTACGACATCGGCCAGGCGGTGGCGGCCATCGAGCAGCACGCCCGCGGCATCAACGAGGCGGGATGTCGGATCGTGGCGCTCGGCGGCGACCACACCATCGCCCTTCCGCTCCTGCGCGCGGCGGCGGCCCAGCACGGGCCCGTGGGAGTGCTGCACTTCGACGCACACCTCGACACCTGGGACACGCTGCACGGAGCATCGGTGTGGCACGGGTCCCCGTTCCGGCGGGCCAGCGAGGAGGGCCTGATCGATCTCGAGCGGTGCCAGCACGTCGGGATCCGCGGCGGCATCTACGATCCGAGCGAGCTGGTCGAGGACCGTGCTCTGGGCTTCGAGCTGATCCACAACGACGAGTACCAGCGTCGGTCGGTGGACGACATCGTCGACCAGGTGCGCCGACGTCTGGGCGACGGTCCGGTCTACGTGTCGATCGACATCGACGTCCTCGATCCCGCTCACGCCCCCGGGACCGGGACGCCCGAGGTGGCAGGCATGACCACGCGTGAGCTGTTCTGCACCCTGCGTGGCCTGCGAGGGCTGGACGTCATCGGCTGCGACGTCGTCGAGGTCGCGCCCTCGTACGACCACGCCGGAATCACCGGGCTCGCTGCAGCACACACGGCCTGGGAGCTGATCACGCTGATGGGTCTGCGCGACGAGAAGGCGCCGGCGCAGCCCGACCGGTGAGCTCAGGCGTGGTCGCGTCCGACCTCAGATGTCCTCGATGACCCCGTGATCGCCACCGTCGTAGGGATCGCCGGTGATCTTGGACTTCGCGAAGCTGATGACGGTGGCGATCCGTCCGCCCGGGTTGCTCCAGTACTCGGCACCCTCCACGTCGACCCGAATCAGGACGGCGTTCGGGTCCTCGGGGCCGCCGGGCAGCCAGGCCTCGGCGAAGGTGCTCCACAGCTCGCGCAGCTTCTCGGTGTCGTCGACGACCTCGGCCGCTCCTGTCATCGAGACCCAGGAGGAGTCACTGGTGACGGTGACCGCGACCGTCCGGTTCGCGGAGATGTGGCGGACCTTGCGGGAGTCGCGCGTCGCGATGAACCACAGCTCGACGCCGAGGTCCACCTGCTGACGGGTCATCGGCCGGCTGATCAGCTCGCCGTCCGCGCCGACCGTGGTCAACATGCAAAAACGCGAGTCCTTGGTGAGCTCCACGAGGTTCTCGACTGAGCCTTCTTCGTGCCGGGTGCCATCACTCATGGCCGGGACGTACCCCGATCCGGTGATCGACAACCTCCGACTCCACCTCGAGGTGCTGCGCGAGCCCTTCTCCCTCGATGTCCAGATTCGGCAGCGCCCGGTCCAGCCAGGACGGCAGCCACCACATCCGGTCGCCGACGATCGACATCAGGGCCGGCACCAGCGTCATCCGCACCAGGAAGGCATCTGCGAGGACGCCGATCGTGAGTGCGAAGCCGATCGTCTTGATGATCGGGTCGACGCCCAGGGCGAACCCGCCGAAGACGCCCATCATGATCAGCGCTGCTGCGGTCACGACCCGGGCGCTGTGCTGGAAGCCAATGACGACCGCCTGCCTCGCCGGTGTGCCGTGCACGTACTCCTCCCGCATGCGGGTCACGAGGAACACCTCGTAATCCATCGCCAGGCCGAACAGGATGCCGGTCAGCAGCAACGGCAGGATGAAGATCACTGGTCCTTCTGAGTCCAGCCCGATCAGGCCCTGCAGCCAGCCCCACTGGAAGACGGCCACGGTGGCACCCAGCGAGATGCCGACCGAGAGCAGGAATCCGAGGGTCGCCTTGAGCGGCACCAGGATGGACCGGAAGACCACGATGAGCAGGATGAAGGCCAGGCCGACGACGATGGCCAGGTACACGGGGAACGCGTCGGCCAGCACCTGGGAGATGTCGACCCCGACGGCCGTCTGACCGGTCACGAGAGCGCGCGCGCCCGTGTCCGCCTCGAGGGTCGAGAAGGCGTCGCGCATCTGGTTGACCAGATCCTTGGTGGCGACCTCGGACGGACCGCTCTGGGGAATCACCGTGATGATGGCGAACTGCACCGCCGCGATCTGCTCGGTGAACGCGGCCCTGGTCGCCGCATCACTGTCGGCGGTGACCGGAGGGACGACGGCGGCGACGTCCGAGGAGAGGCTGGTGATGTCGGCCGTGGCCTCCTCGACGGCGGCGACCGGATCGTCGGCCCCCGCCGTGTCGACCACGACGGTCAGCGGACCGTTGGATCCGGCACCGAAGTTCGCTGAGATCAGGTCGTACGCCTGTCGTTGCTGCGTGGAGGTCGGCTGCGAGCCGTCGTCGGGCAGCGCCAACTCCATCGACGCGACCGGGATCGCCACGACGGCCGCGGCGACCAGCCCGGTGATCAGCACGGGCCACCTGCGCCGAGTGACCGCGTCGACCCAGCGACGGCCGTTGGTGCGACCGCCGTCTCCCTCGGGATCGCGACTCTTCAGTCCCGGGACACGACCCTCGTTGACGCGCGCGCCGGCCAGACTGAGGATGGCGGGCAGCAGGGTGAGCGCGATCAGCACCGCGATCAGCACCGTGGCGGCGCCGCCGAGGCCCATCTGGGTCAGGAACGAGATGTTGACGACCGACAGTCCGACCAGGGCGATGATGACGGTCAGTCCCGCGAAGATCACGGCCGACCCGGCCGTCCCGACGGCCCGCCCGGCGGCGTCGGCCGGCGCGCGACCGCTGCGGACCTCGTGCTGGAAGCGGGACATGATGAACAAGGCGTAGTCGATGCCGACGGCCAGACCCAGCATCGTCGCGAGCGCCGGTGTCGTCGACGACAGGTCGACGAAGCCCGACAGCGTGGTGATGCCGAGGAAGCCGATGCCCACGCCCATCAGCGCGGTCACCAGCGGCATGCCGGCCGCGACCAGCGACCCGAAGGTGATCGTCAGGACGATGAAGGCGATGACGACGCCGATGATCTCTCCACTGGCCGCCTCAGGCGTCTCGACGAGAGCGTCGCCGCCCAGGACGGCGGTGAGGCCGGCGTCCTCGATGGTCTGTGCCGCTTCCTCCAGCGCTCCCCTGTCGGTCTCGTCCAGCTCGGGTGAGACGCGGTCGAAGCTGATCGTCGCGTAGGCCGTGCGGCCGTCCTGCGAGACGGTGCCAGAGGTGTAGGGATCAGCGACCATGGCGACGTGCGAGGTCGTCGCCTGCTTGAGCGCACCGGTGACCAGCGCCTGCGTCTGGTCGTCGGTGACCTTCTCGCCCTCGGGCGCCTGGATCACCAGCCGCGCGGTCGCCCCGTCGGTCGTGGCGCCGGGACTGCGCTCCTTGATCAGGTCGAACGCCTGGCTGGACTCGGTGTCACCGAGCTCGAACTTGTCGTTGGTCGGACTGGACAGACCCACTGCACCGGCCACAGCCAGGATCAGCAGGACCAACCAACCGGCGATGACGCGGCCACGGTGCTCGAAGCACCAGCGACCGAGCGTGTACAACTTCCAGGCCACGGCCCGTCTCCTTTTGATGGGGGAGGATCTGGCGTCGACCCGACGAAGATCCTACGTGAAGTGAGAGTCACTATCATCTTTAGAGACACATCCCACACCGCGTATGATCTCGGCATGGGACTACGCGAGATCAATGCGGAACGCACCCGCACGCTGGTGGCCGAGGCGGCCATGGAGCTGTTCCTCGACCGCGGCTTCGACACGACCACGCTCGAGGAGGTCGCGGCCCACGCCGGCATCGGCAACTCGACCCTCTATCGGTACTTCCCCACCAAGGAGGAACTGGTCATGTCCAGCATCGGCGAGGCGGGAGCACTCGCCGCCGATGTCCGTCAGCGGCCGGCCGACGAGCCGGGCGATCTGGCGCTCGGCCACGCGTTGATCGCCCTGCTGGAACGAACGACCCTCGATCTCGAGACGTCCCGCCAGTTCCGTGACCTGATCGCCAGCAGCCCCCGGCTCAATGCTCGACTGCTCGACTGGCTCGGCGAGACGCGCCGGCAGCTGGAGGAGGCACTCGCCGAGCGCGGCGATGCGCCCCGCGACAGCACGGCGATCGCTGCGACCGCCTGGCTCGGCGTGTTCGTCCTGGAGCGGGCATCCGAGGTCTGGAACGCCTCCGCCGGCGAGCAGACCATCGCCGTCACCGCCCACCAGATCATGCGCGAACTGCAGGATGCTCCGATCCGCGCGCCACGCCTCCCCGACTGACGCAGCGATCGTGGTCCGCGGACCTGTCCTCAGACGAGATCGTGGCTGACGGCGTAGACCGCCGCCTCTGCCCGCGTGCGGATGCCGAGCGCACCGTAGATGTTGGCCACGTGCCGGTGCACGGTGTGCTCGCTGAGGAACAGCTCGGTCGCGATCTCGGCATTGGACGATCCGCTCGCCAGCAGCCGCAGGACATCGACCTGCCGCTCGGTCAGCGGGACGTCGGGCGCCCGCTCCTGGAGGATGGTCAGCGCGCGGATCGTCCCCGGCCCGCCGCCCAGTGGTTGGAAGCGATCGACGGCCTCTGCGGCGTGCCGGCGCGCTTCGTCGCGGTGGCCCCGCGCCACCAGCACGTCAGCGAGATCGAGCCGGTGGTCCGCCTCCTCGAACAACAGCCCCGCAGCAGCCGCGTGCCGGATCGCGTCCTGCCAGTGACCCACGACCCGCGATTCGCCGGCGACCCTGGCCTCGGCAGCGGCTGCCATCGCCCACATGGCGTCGGTGCAGACCCGGTCGGCCATCTCGCGAATCTGGACGGCTGCATCGCGGGCCGGTCCGATCTGACCGGCGACCACACCCACCTCGACGCAGGCCGACCAGGCGCCGACCCGGTCCAGCTGGGTGTCGTCCGGCAAGGAGCGGACCAGCTCGCTGATCGTCGACCACGCCCGATCGACGTCGCCCTGCGCGAGCTGCAGGCGCGTCAGGCTGATCACGGCGCACGGCTGGAACCCGGCCTGGGTCAGCAGCCGTTCTGCCTCGTCGTCGCGGCCCTGCCGGCGACGCAGCTCGCCGAGCTGGGCGACGGCTTCCAGCCGGGCGAGCCGCTTCGAGCCGTCGAGCCGGCCGAGCGCGTCGTCGAGGGCCGACTCGGCGCCCTCGCTGTCGCCCTGGGCCAGCAGGACCGACGCGTACTGGATCCGGCACACCGAGAACAGCGGCTCCAGGTCCCGGGCCACGCAGATCTCCTCGACGCGGCTGCACCACGTCTCGGCCCGGGTCAGGTCGCCGGCCTCGTGGCAAGCGTTGATCAGCCAGCAGCAGATCTTGCCCATCCACATCAGGTCGTCGAGGTCCCCCGTCGTGGCCGCTGCCGTCGAGGCGTCCAGGAGCGCCATGCCACCGGCGACGTCACCGAGCCGCACCAGCGAGAGCCCCGCCAAGGCCTGGGCGACGAACACCAGGTTGTCATCGCCAGCGGATCGGCCCACGGCCTCGGCGGCGCGCGCGTGCTCCAGCGCCGACGCCGCATCGTGCTCGGCCGCCAGGGCGACCTCGGCCTGCCGGACCGCCAGCCACCCGTTCTCGGGAAGGTCCGGCCGTCCGTCGAGCAGATCGGCCGCACGGGCCAACCAGCCCAGACCCACCGCGACGCCGCGGCCGAACAGCAACGAGTCGTAGCCCAAGGTCGCTGCCGCCCGGGCGGCAGCACGGTCGTCGCCGGCCGCACGGAAACCGCGGTAGCCGGCCTCCCGCGAGGCCAGCGCCGTGTCGGCGTCGTCGAGCCACCAGGCCGCCTGGGCCAGGCCGTCGTGGGCTCGTGGATCGTCGGTCTCGACGATGGCGCGACCGAAGGCCTCGGCGGCCTCGGACCAGAGCCCGACGCGCAACGCGGCGAGGGCGGTGGTCATGGAGTCGATCACCATGGCCGCCGCCCCCGAAGGCCGGCACGAGCGGGCTGACTCAGGTCAGACCCCGGCGCCGGCTGCGAGAGCGTGCACGTCGGCGGTGGTGAGGGCGTTGCCGGCGATGCCCCAGTCGCCGCTGGCGACCTCCCGCACGACGCACCACGTGACGGGGCGAACGTTCTCGCCCTCGATCTCGACGAGCGCGTCGGTGAGCTTGCCGATGATGTCGCGCTTCTGGTCGGGCGTGAAGACATCCTTGATGACACTGACTTCGATGAGCGGCATGATGCTGGTCCCTTCGTGACGTCCGCCCCGGAAGTGGAACGCGACACCTCAGGGTGCGCCGGAGCCGCACGGCCCCGCTTCGACCGCTCGGGCCATCCCGGGCATGGATCCAGGTGGCCCGCACGGGCCACGCGATCGGCTGCATCGAGCACATCCGGCTCCATCGACCGAGCGTAGACCCCCGCGGCTGCGCGTCAGGTCGAGCGACGGACGGGGGCCAGCAGATAGTGACGAGCGAGCAGGTACGCCGCCGCCGCGTCGAGCAGGTGCCACGCGCCGTGGCCCTGCGCCAGCGAGTACGGCAGGCACAACGCAGATCCGTCCTTCGCGAAGTTCCAGATCACGAACGCGACCAGGAGCGTGCCCACCGAGGCCAGCCCCCAGCGCATCTCTGCCGCGCCCCGGCGGATCAATCTCACCTCCAGCACGACGCTGGTGAGCAGCAGCACCGCGAAGATCGCATTCCCCGGGTGCATCAGCACCGGCAGCGTGACCGGCAGAGCGCCGACGACCTCGCACAGCACGACCAGCGCCACGAAGAGCAGGCCACCGCCTCGAGACCCCAGCCACCCGCTGCGCAGCACGGCGTAGGCGGCGGCGAAGGACGCCAGCAGATACATGCTGAGCAGGTCCAGATGTCCACCGACCGCGGTCTCGGTGGCGTGCATCGCGGCGCTGGCTGGTCCGAGCGACGCGACGACCAGGGCGAGCAGCACCATCGGCGAGCGGACCTCGGGGCGGACCCAGGTGGTGTCGACCCGTCGGGCGATCGCGAGCGCAGCCACGGTGAAGCCCAGGTTGCTCCACGTGTTCGCGGGCTGCTTGATCCACCCCGATCGCGTGGCTTCGCAGAACTCGCCCCCGCGGCCGGCCTCGGCACCCAGCCAGCCCTGCCACACCGCCAGCAGCAGCACCGCCCACGCCACGACGCTGACGGCGGCCACGGCGACGACGGCGCGCGAGGTCGTCGCGGCGCGGGCCGGCGGTGCAGGTCGATCCATCCCGGCAGCGTCGCACATGGCTGAGTCAGACCGGGGTCAGACCGGGGTCTGTGTGCTCTTCGTGATCGCGTGAGAGATTCTCCAGGACGACGCGCACGGGTGGCCACTGCTCACGTCCGCGGCGGACGACTGCGTACACGCGCATGATCACGGTCGGATCGTCGAGGGAATGAATGCTCACCCCCGGTCGATTGACCGGTGCGCACGGCAGCAGGCCGATGCCGTGGCCAGCCACGATCAGGTCCTCGACCAGCTCGAGGCTGTCGATGCGGTGCACGATCCGTGGGCTGAAGCCGGCCATGGCGGCAAGGGTGTGGAGCACGTCCTCGTCGGCCGTGTTGCGAGAGTTCACGATCCAGTCGCAGTCCGCGAAGGCCGAGAACGGCCCCGGTGGTGTTGATGACGGCACTCCGAGCCCCCAACGACGGGTCCACAGCTGGTGGGCCGTCATGTCGTTGCGCAGCGCCAGGGGCGCCAGCTCGTAGTCATAGACGAGGGCGACGTCGATGTCGTCACTGCCGAGGAGGTCCAGAGCCTCCAGCGGCTCGTGCTCGCTCATCTGCATGTCGACCCCGGGTGTGCTGGTGTCGATCTCGACCATGGCCGGCAGCAGCGATCGTCTGATTCCGCTGGCGAAGCCGGCGACTCGTACGACGCCGGAAGGTTCGCTGCTCGGGTCGAGGTCGTGACGAGCGGCTTCGACGGCGGCGAGAATCGTCACCGCGTGCTCCGCGAGCCGTCGACCCTCCGGCGTCAGCCGTACTCGTCGACCCACCGGCTCGATCAGCGTGGCACCGACCTCCTGGGCGAGCACGGTCAGGTGCTGGGAGACGCTCGACGTGGTCATGCCGAGCTCATCACCGACCTCGCGCATCGAATCGAGGCGCGAGAGCTCGAGCAGCACCCGGAGGCGGCGCAGGCTCACGTCCCGTTCGTTCATGATTCTTGAACAGTACCTTCAGCAAAGTCGCGTGGACGCGAACGGTTGGATCCCCTTCACTGAAGCCATGACTTCGAGCACGCCCACCGTCGGCGACCCACCGGTCGGCGCTTCCGCGCGGGCCGGTGCGGGGATGGCCGTCACCGCGATGCTCTCGGTCCAGCTG
>JBBSKV010000044.1:0-9056 GCA_038255955.1 Propionibacteriales bacterium | reverse complement strand
TGCAGGGCCCTCAGGAAGGGCCAACCGTCAAAGGTACGAATACTCCCTGAGAACACAAGGCATCCGCCTCTCAGGAAGTCCGTGGCATTCACCACGTGGCGTGAGTCACACAGAAACGTGGTTCGACTGCCTCAGCCGGTGATCGAGACGACGATGGTCTCGATGCGCCTCACGCGGGTGGTGTCCTGACGAGCCATGGCGATCTGGGTGAGGTGCAGCTTGCGCACGCTCGGCGAGAGTGCGTTCCACGCCGCTCGGGCGGCTGGGTCGGCATCGAGGCGCTTGGCGAGCAGTGGGTGCTCGATCCCGGCCTCCGCGTCGTCGAGGACGGTCCACGTGCCGCTGGTCCGTGCCGCATCGACCAGCGCCCGTCCGGCCGGCTGCATGCGACCGGTGGCTTCGAGCATCTCGACCCGCGCCTTGTTGGTACGGGCCCATCCGCTGCGCGGCGACCGGGGCGAGAACCACATCATCCGGCGGTCGTCGTCGATCACCTTGGTGGTGGCGTCGATCCAGCCGAAGCAGAGCGCCTCCAGCACCGTCTCCTCGTAGTCCAGGACGGCCCGGCCGGACTCGCGCCGCCACAGCACCAGCCACACCCCCTCGGGTTGTGGGTGGTTCTCGGCCAGCCAGTCGTGCCACTGCCCGATGGTGTCGGGGTGGAATCGCTCCGCCTCAGCCATGCTCATGGACCGAATCTAGGCTGCGTGCGGACATCCGTCAGGATCGTTGCCTACAGTGGCGTGGTGGACGACACACCCCGCGGACTGGATCTCGGCCGGCTGATCGAGCAGGTGGAGCCCGGAGGTGACCTCCATCAGGTGCGGCAGGACTTCACCCGGTTCATGATGCGGTACCGCTTCGGCATGGACGAGGTCGTCACCAAGCTGTCGATCCTGCGCGACGAGTACGCCCATCTGCACGACGAGAATCCGATCGAGAACATCTCGTCCCGCCTCAAGCGACCCGAGAGCGTCGTGGAGAAGATGGCACGCAAGGGCACCGAGCCCTCGTTCGCATCGATCGAGAAGACCATCACCGACATCGCCGGTGTGCGGGTCACCTGCAGCTTCGTGTCCGACGTGCGGCGGGTGTTCGACCAGCTGTGCAGTCAGGACGACGTCACGGTGGTCGACGTGCGCGACTACATCGCCGAGCCCAAGCCCAACGGGTACCGCAGCCTGCACGCGCTGCTCGAGGTGCCAGTGTTTCTCACCGACGGGCCCGGGCCGGTGCTCGTCGAGGTGCAGATGCGCACCATCGCGATGGATTTCTGGGCCAGCACCGAGCACAAGATCTTCTACAAGTACCGCGACGCCGTGCCCCAGTCCCTGCTCGACGGCCTGAGGGAGGCGGCTGAGTCCGCCGCCGTGCTCGACGCGCGGATGGAGCAGCTGCACACCGAGATGCGCACCGCGGGCGCCCTCCCCCGCGAGATCGAGGAAGAGCTGCGGTCCGGCAACGCTCTCGTCCCGGACGCCACGTTCCTGCGACGTCTGCACCAGATGGGCGACGTCTGACCGATCAGGTCACGATGGCGTCGAGGTCGTAGCGAGCGATCTCCTCGAGCTGCTCGTACGTGCAGGACTCCGGCTCGCGGTCGTCGCGCCACCGCTTGAACTGGGCGGTGTGGCGAAAGCGCGTGCCCTCCATGTGCTCGTAGCCCACCTCGGCCACCAACGTCGGGGCGATCGTGGCGAACGACAGGTCCTTGGTGCCACTCCAACGGCTCTGCCCTCCGGGCAGCCGGTCGCCCGCTTGGGCCTCCGCCTGCTGCCACTCCCCCCACGGATGCTCCGAGAGCGGCACCCGCATGGCATCGAGCTGATCGAAGAGCTCGGCGCGGCGGGACTCGGTGAAGGACGCGGCCACGCCCACGTGCTGCAGCTTGCCCTCGTCGTTGTAGAGCCCCAGCAGCATCGAGCCGAGCAGCGGCCGCTCCTCGGTGGAGGTCTTGTGCAGCCGGAATCCGGCCACCACCACGTCGGCGGTGCGCGCGTGCTTGATCTTGAGCATCGTGCGGCCGTTGGGCGCGTACGGCTTGGCCAGGGCCTTGGCGACCACGCCATCGAGCCCGGCACCCTCGAAGACCCCGAACCACTCCTCGGCCTCGGCGGCGTCGGTGGTGGTCCGCGTGACGTGCACCGGATCGGAGGCGTCCGCGAGCGCCTCCTCCAGCGCTGCGCGCCGCTCGCCGAACGACCGCTCCATCCACGACTCGTCGCCCAGCGCGAGCAGGTCGAAGGCCACGAAGGACGCGGGCGTGGTCTCGGCCAGCATGTTCACGCGCGAGGCCGCCGGGTGGATGCGCTGCGACAGGACGTCGAACTCCAGCCGGCCGTCCACCGCCAGGTAGATCTCGCCATCGACCACGATCCGGTCGGGCAGCTCGCGCCGGAACGCCTCGACCAGCTCGGGGAAGTAGCGCGCCAGATCCTTGGTGGAACGGCTGCCCAGGATCACCTCGTCCCCGTCCCGGAACACCACGCACCGGAATCCGTCCCACTTGGGCTCAAAGGACAGACCACCGGCAACGGAGTCGGCCGCGGGTACTCCCTTGACCGACTTGGCGAGCATCGGGCGCAGCGGCGGCATGACGGGCAGGTCCATGCATCACACCCTAGGACCCCCCCACCTACACTGAGCAGGTGAATCAGCCCGCCGTCGAGGTCGTCGACCTCGTCATGCGATACGGCTCCACGACCGCCGTCGACGGACTCTCGCTGAGCATCGCGCCGGGCACCGTCACCTCCATCCTGGGCCCCAACGGCGCCGGCAAGACCACCACCATCGAGACCTGTGAAGGGTTCCGGGAGCCGCAGTCCGGCAGCGTGCGCGTGCTGGGTCTCGACCCCCGCGCCGATGCGCGCGAGCTCCGACCCCGGGTCGGCGTCATGCTGCAGTCCGGTGGCGCCTGGTCGGGGGCCCGCGCCCACGAGATGCTGCGGCACATCGCCTCGCTGCACGCGCATCCCCTCCCGGTCGACCAGCTGATCGAGCGCCTCGGGATGCAGCACTACGGCAAGACCCCCTACCGGCGGCTGTCCGGCGGCCAGCAGCAACGCCTCAGCCTCGCGATGGCCGTGGTCGGTCGCCCCGAGCTGTTGTTCCTCGACGAACCGACGGCCGGCCTCGACCCGGCAGCCCGGCACGCCACGTGGGACCTGATCAGCGAGCTGCGCGGGCACGGCGTCACCACGGTCCTCTCCACGCACTACATGGACGAGGCCGAGGCCCTGAGCGATCGGGTGCACATCGTCGACCACGGCCGCGTGATCGCCGAGGGCAGCGTCCAGGAGCTTGCCCTCACCGGCGCGCAGAACACGATCCGTTTCGTGGCGCGCTCGGGCCTCGACGTGGAGAGCCTCATGCTGGCACTCCCCCATGACACCAAGGTCGACGAAGCTCCGGCCGGGTCGTACGTGGTGACGGGCGAGATCGACCCGGAACTGCTGGCCGCACTGATGTCATGGTGCGCCGGTCAGAACGTGCTGATCGACTCCGTCATGGTCGAACGCCAGACCCTCGAGGACCGGTTCCTCGACCTGACCGGGAGGCAGCTGCGGTGAGTCTGGACCTGTCCCCCCGGCCCGGCGCCGCGCCCTACCCGACGATGCTGCGCCACCAGGCGCTGATGGAGCTGCGTCTGCTGTCCCGCAACGGCGAGCAGGTGCTGCTCGCGCTGGTCATCCCGCTGCTGCTGCTGGTGCTCGGCGCCAAGGCGGGCGGCATCGTCGATCTGGGGGCCGGACGTCCGATCGACATCATCACGCCGGGCATCCTGGCACTCGCCGTGCTCTCCACGTCCTTCACGTCGCTGGCCATCGCCACCGGGTTCGAGCGGCGCTATGGCGTGCTGAAGCGCCTCGGCGCCTCCCCGCTCCCCCGCTGGGGTCTGCTGGTCGGCAAGGTGGCCGCGGTCGTGGTCGTCGAGATCGTGCAGCTGTTCGTGCTCTCCGTGGTCGGGCTGATGCTGGGCTGGGAGCCCGCGGGTGGTGTCGTGGCCGTGGGACAGATGCTGCTGCTCGTCGTGCTGGGCACCGCCGCCTTCGGATCGCTGGGCCTGTTGATCGCCGGCACCATGCGCGCCGAGGCCACCTTGGCCGTCGCCAACCTGGTCTACGTGCTGCTGCTGGTCGGTGGCGGACTCCTGGTGCCGCTGTCCCGGTACCCCGACCAGGCCCGCCACGCGCTGGAGCTGCTGCCGTCCGGCGCGCTGGGCCAGGGCCTGCGCGACACGTTCGCCGGCCTCGGACCTGATCCGTTGGCCCTGCTGGTGCTCACGGTCTGGGCCGTTGGCGCCGGCCTGCTCGTCTCGAGGACCTTCACGTGGGAGTGAACAGCACCCGGGCCCGCCCGGCGCTCGTCCCGAACCCGCTTCGTCCAGGCAGCGACCGCCGCACCGTCGTGTGGTGGGCAGGCGCCACGCTGGTCGCCAACACCCTGATCATCGTGACCGGTGGGCTGGTGCGCCTGACCGGTTCGGGCCTCGGCTGCCCCACCTGGCCCAAGTGCACCGACGAGTCGTTCGTGCCGCACCGCGAGCTCGGCCTGCACGGCGTCATCGAGTTCGGCAACCGCATGCTCACCTACGTGCTGATCGCCGTCGTGATCGCGATGGTGGTGGCCGTGTGGCGGTGGACCGGCACGTCACGCTCGCTGCGCCAGCTGGCCGTGGTCATCGCGGCGGGCGTCCCGTTCCAGGGCGTCATCGGCGGCATCACGGTGCTGACCGACCTGAACCCGTGGATCGTCGCGCTGCACCTGATCCTGTCGCTGGCCCTGGTGGCGCTGTCGGTGTGGTTGCTGCTGCGCGTGCGCGGCGACCAGCCTGCCGCGTCACGCCAACCCCTCGTCCTGGCCGTCTTCGCCATCACCTGGGTGGCGGTCTACCTCGGCACGATCGTCACCGGCGCAGGTCCGCACGCCGGCGACATCAACTCGCCGCGCAACGGCATCGACCCCCAGCTGATGAGCCACGTCCACGCCGCCAGCGTCTACCTGCTGGTCGGCCTGACCGTGCTGTGCGTGTGGCGAGCCCGGGGAGCGGTGCGGCGAGCCGCAGTCGTGCTGCTGGTCGTCGAGCTGGCTCAGGGGCTGATCGGGTTCGTGCAGTACTTCACGGACCTGCCGATCGCCTTGGTGGCGGCCCACCTGATCGGTGCGGCCGTCCTGGTGGCCGCCTCCACGCGCCTGCTGCTGACCCGCGAGTACGCCTCACAACTACGCTGAGATCATGCGTGATCTCGAGCTGGCCCACGACCTCGTCACCCGCGCTGGAACCCTGGCCGCCGCCATGCGAGCAGATGGTCTCGACGCCGAGCAGAAGAGTTCGATCAGCGACGTCGTGACGGCCGCCGACCACGCCGCCGAGGCCCTGGTCACCGAGACGCTGCTGCGTGATCGGCCCGACGACGGACTGCTCGGTGAGGAAGGGACCTCGCGAGACGGCAGCAGCGGCCGCCGCTGGGTGATCGACCCGGTCGACGGCACGTACAACTTCTTCTCCGGTCTCGCCTACTGGTGCAGTGCGCTAGCACTCGAGGACGCCGCCGGCACCGTGCTCGGAGCCGTGCACCAGCCGGTGACCGGCGAGACCTGGATGGGCGGCCGCGACCATCCAACGACGCTGGACGGAGCGCCGGTGGTCCCGCTGGTCGACCGGCCACTCGACGAGTGCAGCCTCGCCACCTACGTGCATCCGACGACACTGCACGACCCCGACGTCCGAGACGTGTGGCTGGCGATCGTGGGTGGGTGCGCCACCCCCCGCATGCTGGGATCGGCCTCCTGCGATCTCGCCGGCGTCGCAGGCGGCCGGGTCGGCGTGTGGGCCCAGCACTCGCTGCCCGAGTGGGACTGGCTGCCCGGTCAGGCCCTCGTCCTCGCCGCGGGCGGTCGCACCGAGGTCGTCGAGCATCGCGGACACCGCTGGCACCTGGCCGGGAATCATCGGGCCGTCGGCGAGCTGCTGGAGATCCTGCTCCGGTCCTGAGCCCTCAGGTCAGGCGTCGAGCCAGCGCTTGCCGTCGATCGCGTAGACCCAGCGACGGCCGGGCCACTCGGTCAGCGACCAGAGCTGGTGACGCTGCGGGAGATAGGTGATGTCCTCGGGCCCCGTGGGCAGCACCCCGCGATGTCGGACGAACTCTCCCGGCATGCCGACCCACAGATCGCCCGGATTGTCCTCGCCGTTGCTGGACGTGACGGCCCATGTCCCGCGGGCGATCACCGCGCCCTGCATCCGCGCGATCTGTCGATCGTGCAGATCGGTCGGCACCGCCCAGCCCCGGTCGTCGGTGCGCAGCAGCTCGGTGTCCCGGTCGATCGCGTACCGGATCAATCGATGGCTGCCGCCCTTGCGGCCGTACTCCCCCGCCACCAGATGGTCCTCGTCGCCAGCGCGGTCCAGCGACATGAACGAGTACGTCATGGCGCGGGTCTCCTCGGCGTCCTGCTCGGCGGCGAAGTAGGAGAACTGCGGCAGGGCATAGCAGTAGCCCTTGGTGCGGACCCGGTTGCGGACCCGCACGATGTCGTCGAGTCGGAAGACCCGCACGCCGGACGAGCTGCCCGCGACGAACAGGTGATCGCCGTACCAGACGATGCCCCCGGCATGGACGCGCACGGGACGCAGCCGGTGAAAGATCCCCAGCACCCGCCGTGGTTCCACGAGCAGGACGTGCCGGTAGCGCGGCGGCTCGTCGTCGGTCCAGTCGATGACCGAGATGCGCGATCCGAGCAGCCAGCCGAGGACCCCGTGGCCGTACCAGCTGGTCATCACGACGTTGCGACCCTCGAACATCCCACCGGAGGGATCGGCGCCATAGGCGTCGGCCGAGGTCGTGATGCCCTGCGGGAACCAGCGCTTGGTGTCCTGGTCGTCGCGCTGCCAGGTCATGCCGGCGATCGGTGCCTCCCCCGGCACGTCAGCGTGCGCGCCCACCCGGTTGAGGTCGGCGAGAACTCCGCGCAGCCCGACGCGACGGAACCGACCGAAGAACCTGTCGGAGAGCTGCAGCTCGCGCGCTGCAGCCACGAGGCGATACGTGGCAGGACTCAACGATCAGGACCAGGGGGTGGAGGCCTGGAGCACGGCCTCGGAGACCGCCTCGGTGCGCAGGTGGGTGATGGTCTGGTACTCCGGATCGGCGACCATCTGGCTGAAGGCTGCCCGCGACGGGTACTCGACCAGCAGCAGGACGTCCCAGTCGAAGTCGTCGCGCTGCACCAGCGCGGTGCTGAGATCGCCGACGTGCAGCACCCGGCCACCGACCTTGTCCAGGAACGGGACGAACGCCGTCGCGTACTGCGTGTAGCCGTCGCGCCCGCCCTCGGTGAACTTCAGCAGGTTGAGCATGACGACCGGACCACCCGGGTCCTCGGTGAGGTACCGCTTCAGGTCCGATCCAGTGGGATCAACGGGCACGAGGCTGCTCCTCAGCGCAGGAAGGGATCGATCGCCGCGGCGACGAACAGCAGGGCCAGATAGGCGTTCGAGAAGTGGAACAGGCGCATCGGCTTGATGATCGACAGGTCCTCGGTGTCGCGGGCCCGCGATCGCAGGTCGTGCGCCTCGATCAGGAAGATGATGCCGAGCGTGAGGGCGGCCGCCGGGTAGAACCAGCCGGTCGGCGTCACAGGCCACAGCGCCAGCGACGTGATGACCATGACCCACGAGTACAGGACGATCTGGCGCGAGACCTCGTCGGACGAGGCGACCGAGGGCAGCATCGGGACGTCGGCGGCGGCGTAGTCCTCGCGGTAGCGCATCGCCAGCGCCCAGAAGTGCGGCGGGGTCCAGAAGAAGACCACCAGGAACAGCACGACCGGCGCCCACGCCAGCTCGCCGGTGACGGCCGTCCAGCCGATCAGCGCCGGGAAGCAGCCCGCAGCCCCGCCCCACACGATGTTCTGCGAGGTGCGGCGCTTGAGGATCATGGTGTAACCGACGACGTAGAACACGTTGGCGGTCAGCGCGAGGCCCGAGGAGAGCCAGTTGACGTAGTAGCCCAGCCACAGGGTGGACACGACACCGAGCACGAGACCGAAGATCAGCGCACTGCGGGTGGACACCTGGTGGCGCACCAGCGGGCGACGGGCCGTGCGGCGCATCAAGGTGTCGATGTCGGCGTCGACCACGCAGTTCAGCGCGTTGGCGCTGCCGGCCGACAGGTACCCGCCGACGACGGTCGCTGCCACGAGCCACAGGCCCGGGACACCTTGTGCGGCCAGGAACATCACCGGCACGGTGGTGAGCAGCAGCAGCTCGATGATTCGCGGCTTGGTGAGGGCGATGTACGCCTTGACGACATCGGTGGCCGCGATCGAACCGGGAACCGGTGCGTCGGGCCTCAGATCGGAACTGCTGGCGGCGACACTCACGTGCATCAGTCTAAGCCACGCGAGTAGGGTCGGAGACGACGGTTGGCCTCGACCGGCCCACGACCGCGAACCCCGTTCCCGACACACCTTCAGGAGCACGTGCTGTGACCTCGGCCCACGCTGAACTCGACTGGTCCGCCCTCGACGAGAAGGCCGTCAACACGGCCCGCCTGCTCGCCGCCGATGCCGTGGAGAAGGCTGGCCACGGCCACCCCGGCACGGCCATGAGCCTCGCCCCGGCGGCGTACCTGATCTACCACAAGCTGATGCGGCTCGACCCGCACGATCCGCTGTGGATCGGCCGCGACCGCTTCGTGCTGTCGTGCGGGCACTCCAGCCTCACCCAGTACATCCAGCTGTACCTGGCTGGTTACTCGATGACGCTCGACGACCTCAAGAACCTGCGCCAGTGGGGCAGCCAGACCCCGGGTCACCCGGAGTACCGGCACACGCCCGGTGTCGAGGTCACGACCGGGCCTCTCGGCCAGGGCGTCGGCAACGCGGTTGGCATGGCCATGGCCGCCCGCCGCGAGCGCGGACTGTTCGACCCCAGCTCGGCGGCCGGCGAGAGCCCGTTCGACCACCACGTCTACGCCATCGCCTCTGACGGCGACCTCGAGGAGGGCGTCTCCTCCGAGGCGTCGTCACTCGCCGGCACGCAGCAGCTGGGC
>JBBSKV010000043.1:0-9127 GCA_038255955.1 Propionibacteriales bacterium | reverse complement strand
CACGCAGGACTGGCTCGGCTTCGTCGACTCCGGCTGGCCCGATGGCGACCCCAAGCCGCCGCTGCCCGAGGGCTGCTTCGGCCTGGTCCCGCTGGAGGAGGCGGCTGAGCCGCTGGTGCGGCTGATCCGGTCGTTCAAGCCGCAGGTGCTCACCACGTACGACGAGAACGGTGGCTACCCGCACCCGGACCACATCAAGTGCCACGAGATCAGCGTGTACGCGTTCGAGGCCGCCGCCGACCCCACGAAGTATCCCGAAGCCGGCGAGCCCTGGCAGGTCTCCAAGCTCTACTACCACCTGGGCTGGAGCTGGGAACGCATGAACGCGATCTCGCAGGCGATGGCCGAGCACGGGCTGGAGAACCCCTACGAGGACCGGCTCAAGAAGTGGGAGCGCAAGCCCGAGGACGAGGCTCGCATGACCACCCAGGTGGAGTGCGCCGCGTACTTCCCGGTCCGCGACGCGGCGCTGCTGGCGCACGGCACGCAGATCGATCCCGACGGGTGGTTCTTCGCCGTGCCGCACGAGGTGCAGGCCCAGGCGTGGCCGACCGAGGACTACCAGCTGGTCACCTCGCACGTCGAGACCGAGCTGCCCGAGACGGATCTGTTCGCCGGACTGCGCTGACGCTGGTGCTCACTGGTCGATGTGCCGCGACCAGGCGAAGCAGTACACGCCGAACGCGCCAAGCCCCAGGGCGACCGCGCTCAACAGGTACGGACCGAACGGCTGTTCCCGCAGGGTCTTCAGCGCGTCGTCGAGGCCGCCGGCCTTGTCCGGGTCGTAGGTGACCGCTGCCCACACGAACAGGGCCCCCACGACGGCCAGGGCCACGCCCTTGGCGATGTAGCCGACCGTGCCGACTCGCACGATGCCCGTGCCCGATGCGCCGGAAGTGGCACCGGATGCGAGATCGTGGGTGAAGGTGCCGCGAATCCCGCGCCGCACCTGGAGCGCCGCGATGACGATCGCCACGACACCGATCGCCGCCACCAACCAGCGCCCCGAGGGGACGCCCATCAGGCGTGCCGTGACCGTCTCCTCGCTCGAGCCGCTGCCCGAGCCGCTTGACCCCATCGCGATCTTCGCCGCGGTGAAGGCGATGGTGGAGTACACGAGGGCCCGGCCGACCGACCGGGCGCGCTTCCACCACAGCTTCGCGCCGTCGGCGTCCCGGTGGCCCCACACGCCCTCGGCCAGCTGCCAGATGGCGAGGGCGACCATGCCGATCGCGCTGACCCACATCATCACGCCGCCGAGGGGTTTCTCGGCCAAGGACTGCAGCGCGCCCCCGGCGCTGGCGTTGTCGCCAGAACTCGACCAGGCCACCTGGAACGCGATGGCGGCGATCACCAGATGAACCACGCCGTAAGCCACGAGTCCGATGCGCGCTCCGACCTCCAACGGCGTGCTCTCGGCCGCCCTCCCCGCCTTGCCTCGCGTGCTCCCCATGCCCGCAGCCTGCCACGGCTCTAGAGTCTCGGCATGGAGACGAACCCCGAACGCCCTGAGCCGGAGATCGAGGAGGCCTTCGACCGCTTGGTCGACGAGGGCACCGAACGACTCGAACGACCGATGTCGGCGCTGATCTCGACAGGCATCCTCGGCGGCATCGATGTCGGATTCGGCGTGCTCGCGTACCTGATCGTCAAGGAACACACGGGGGACACGCTGCTGGCGGGCATCGCGTTCTCGATCGGATTCGTCGCCCTTCTGCTGGGCCGTGCCGAGCTGTTCACCGAGAACTTCCTGGTCCCGGTGACAGCGGTTGTCGCGCGCAGCGGCACGTGGCAGGCTCTGGCCCGCCTGTGGAGCGTCACCTTCGCGATGAATCTGGTCGGCGGTCTGCTGATCATGTTCATCGTCGTGACGGCGCGGCCGGATCTGGAGACCACCGTCGTCGAGGTCGGCACCCACTACGCAGAGCTGGGCGTCAACGGGCGCAGCTTCGCACTGGCCGTGCTGGCCGGCGCCGTGATCACGCTGATGACCCGCATGCAGCACGCTACCGACAACCTCGGCGTGCAGATCGTCCCGGCGATCCTGTTCGGATCGCTGCTCGCCGGTGGCGAGCTGTTCCACTGCGTCCTCGACTCGTTGTTCATGATGGGCGCTCTGCTCGCCGGCGCGGACTTCGGTGTGGGGGCGATGGCGGCCGCCGTCGGCTGGTCGATGCTCGGCAACGTCGTCGGCGGTGTCGGGCTGGTCTCCGGGCTGCGTCTCCTGCGCGTTCCCAAGCGCGTCGAGGAGGAACGCGCCGGTACTGTGGAGGCATGAACACGTACGCCGCACTGGTGTCGGCCACGACCTTCTGGACCGCCGAGGTACCGATCACCCGTGACAACGTCAAGCCGGGCTGGGTCGCTCTGGGCATCGTCTTCGCGCTCGGTGTCGCCCTGGTCTTCCTGCTGCGCTCGTTCGCCAAGCACGCCAAGCGGGCCAGCCAGCCGTGGGAGGGCGAGGACCCCCAGTAGCTTCACGTGCAGCGACTCAAGTTGCCAGATCCCGAATGTACGCACATTATGGGCGAAGGCATCGGAGGACCTCGTGAACCAGGCAGCAGGAACGACGGCGGGACCGCAGGCGCTGGACCGCGCCAGCAAGACCCCACTGTGGAGCCAGCTGCGCGACGACGTGGCCCGCCGGATCGACACTGACGACTTCAGTGCCGGCTTCCCCGGCGAGCACGCCCTGCGTGAGCAGTACGGCGTCAGCCGGCAGACGGTGCGGACGGCCCTGCGGTCGCTGCGCGAGGCCGGCGTGATCTCGGCGGCACGCGGCCAGGAACCGCGTCTGATGCCGCCGCGGATCGAGCAGCCGGTCGGCACGCTGTACAGCCTCTTCGCGTCGGTCGAGCAGGCCGGCATGACGCAGGACAGCGTGGTGCTCGCCCTGGACGAGCGGCGTGACGCCCGGGCTGCGGCCGAGCTGGGACTGCAGGAGGAGGCGCCGCTGGTGTTCCTGCACCGCGTCCGCCTGGCTGACGGGGAGCCGCTGGCACTCGATCGGGTCTGGCTGCCGGCCCAGGTCGCCCGGCCCCTGCTCGAGGCCGACTTCCGACACACCGCCCTGTACACCGAGCTCGCCGAGCGCTGCGGCGTCCGGCCGTCCGGGGGGACCGAGGAGATCGATGCCGTGACGCTGCTCGCACCACAGGCGGCCACCTTGGCGTGCGAACCCGGAGCGCCGGCCTTCGCCATCGAGCGGCTCGGCCGCCACCGCGGGGCGCCGGTGGAGTGGCGCACGACCTTGGTCCGCGCCGATCGTTTCCGCATCCGCACCGACTTTTCCGAATCCGCCGGTCTGAGACTGACGGTCTCCGGCCACGACGAACCCACCCGCTGATCCACAGGAGGACACCCATGACCGACACCGTCGCTGAGATCGACCCCACCGCCGCGCACGACCTGCACGAGGCGGGCTCCGTGATCCTGCTGGACGTGCGCGAGCCCGATGAGTGGCAGTCCGGGCACGCCCCCGGCGCCCTGCACATCCCGCTGGGTGATCTGGACCCGGACCGCGTGACGGGCTCGGAGATCGTGGTCGTCTGCCGCTCGGGCAACCGGTCGGGCAAGGCCGCCGTGCGGCTCGCCGAGTCAGGCATCTCGGTGCGCAACATGGTCGGCGGAATGCAGGCCTGGGCGGCTGAGGGTCTGCCGGTCGTGACCCCGCAGGGCGGCGCCGGAACCATCGCGTGACACTTTTCCTGGCGCTCGTCAGCGGCCTGGTCATCGGCCTGGTGCTCGGCGCCCTCGGCGGCGGCGGATCCATCCTGGCCGTCCCGGCGCTGGTGTACGTCCTCGGTCAGTCCGCGCAGGACGCCACCACGGCGAGCCTGGTCGTCATCGGGATCAGTGCGGCCATCGGCGCGGTGAGCTATCTGCGTGACGGCCTGGTCCGGTGGCGGGTCGGCCTGGTGTTCGGTGTCCTCGGCATCGCCGCGTCCTTTGCGGGAACGTCGCTGAACCGCACCGTCGAGGAGAAAGTGCTGCTGGGTGCGTTCGCCGCGATCATGGTGGTCTCTGCGGTGGCCATGATCATCACGAACCGGCCGGGGCGCGGGGAACGGGCTCCTGTCACGGCCACCGAGGGTCGGTGGTCGGTGTCGCCGAAGGTGGCGGCGCAGGTCGTGGTCACGTCGCTCGTCGTGGGATTCCTGACCGGCTTCCTCGGCGTCGGGGGAGGCTTCGTCGTCGTCCCGGCTCTCGTCATGATCCTGCGATACCCGATGCCCGTCGCCACGGCCACGTCGCTGCTGGTCATCGCGCTCAACGCTGCGGTGTCGCTCAGCATCCACGCCAGCCGTTCGCCGCAGTTCGACTGGGGCATCATCGTGCCCTTCACCGCGGCCACCGTGGTGGCCTCGTTGCTTGGCAAGCGGGTCGCCTCTCGGTTCTCCAGCAACGCCTTGTCGATGGCGTTCGCCGCCATCTTGCTGCTGGTGGCCGCCGGCATCGGCCTCCAGGTTGTCCTTTCATGAAATGTGCGTACATTGTGAACACGGCTGCTTTTCGACGCCGCCACCCTGCCCACCAGGAGGACTGAGATGACGACGACCGACGACCTCAGCATCATCGCGATCGAGACCCCCACCCTGGGAGATCGCAGCTATGTCGTCCACGACGGCAAGGTCGCCTTCGTGGTCGATCCCCAGCGCGACATCGATCGCGTCCTGACGATTCTCGAGGAGCACTCGGTCCGACTGACCGACATCTTCGAGACGCACATTCACAACGACTACCTCACCGGGGGACTCGCCTTGGCCGGTCGAACCGGCGCGGCGTACCACGTCAACGCCGAGGACGACGTGTCCTTCGAGCGGACGGGGATCAGCGACGGCGACACGATCTCGGTCGGCGAGCGCATGCGCGTCCGCGCCATCTCCACGCCCGGGCACACCTTCACCCACCTGTCGTACGCGCTGGCCGACGATAGCAACGGGGAGTCGGTGGGCCTGTTCTCCGGTGGTTCGCTGCTGTTCGGCGCCACCGGACGTCCTGATCTGCTCGGTGACGAGAACTCCGACGCCCTGGCGCGGCACCAGCACGCGTCGGCACAGCGGCTGGCCGACATGCTGCCCGACGAGACCGATCTGTTCCCCACCCACGGATTCGGCTCGTTCTGCGCGGCCTCGCAGTCCGATGCGACCGAGTCCACGGTCGGCGAGGAGAAGCGGTCCAACCCGGTGCTGACCCAGGACGAGGAGACGTACGTTCGCGAGCTCCTCGACGGGCTCGGTGACTGGCCGGCGTACTACCTGCACATGGCGCCGGCGAATGCCGACGGGCCGTCCGAGCCCGATCTGAGCCAGCCCGAGCTGGCTGACGTCGACGCGCTCCGACAGCGCATCGAGGCCGGCGAGTGGGTCGTCGACCTGCGCAACCGCAAGGCGTTCGCGGCCGGGCACGCTCCCGGGACTCTCAACTTCGGGCTCGACGGCGGATTCGCCACCTACCTCGGTTGGCTCATCACCTGGGGCACACCGGTCACCCTGCTCGGCGAGTCGGCCGAAGACGTCGCCGAGGCCCAGCGCGAGCTGGTCCGCATCGGCATCGATCCCGCGGCCCACGCCACGGGCGAGCCGAGCCAGTGGACGACCGAGAAGCTCGCCAGCTTCAACACGGCGACGTTCGGCGATCTCGAGCAGGTCCGACACCATCGGGCCGTCGTCATCCTGGACGTTCGACGTGCCGATGAGGCGAAGGACGGCCACATCGCCGATTCGGTCAACATCCCCCTGCACGAGCTGCCGTCCCGCCTCGACGAGGTGCCGGCCGGCGAGGTGTGGGTGCACTGCGCCTCGGGCTACCGCGCATCGGTGGCTGCGTCCCTGATCGACGCCTCGGGACGCACCCCGGTCGCGATCGATGACGAGTTCGGCAACGCCAGCGAGGCTGGACTGCCGATGGCCGAATCTCCGGAATGAACCCGGGCGTGCTCGAGCGCCTCTCACCGGCTGATCGGCGGACGATCGGGCTGATGGGTGCCTTCATCCTGCTGCTGCACGTGGCGGGATGGGGGCTGCTGGTCATGGCGGCGTCCGCCGACACGCAGTCCGCCACCAATGGAGCGCTGGGGATCGGCCTCGGGATCACCGCCTACACGCTGGGGATGCGGCACGCCTTCGACGTCGACCACATCGCCGCGATCGACAACACGACCCGCAAGCTGCTCTCGGACCGGTCGGACACCGACCGCCGTCCGCTGTCGGTCGGCTTCTGGTTCTCCCTCGGCCACTCCTCGATCGTGCTGGGCCTGTGCCTGCTGCTCGCCCTGGGCGTGCGCACGCTGAGCGCGCAGGTGCAGGACGAGTCCTCCACGCTGCAGACCACGGCCGCAGTCGTGGGCACGTCGGTCTCGGGGATCTTCCTGCTCGTCATCGGTGTCATCAACGCGGTCGTCCTCGCCGGCATCGTCGGAGTCGTCCGCCGCATGCGTCGCGGTGCCTACGACGAGCAGCAGCTGGAGGAGCAGCTCGCGCGGCGAGGATTCATGAACCGGATCCTGCGCGGAGTGACCAAGGCCGTGACCAAGCCCCGGCACATGTACCCCGTCGGGGCCCTGTTCGGGCTGGGCTTCGACACCGCCACCGAGGTGTCGCTGCTGGTGCTCGCGTCAGGCGCTGCCGCGCTCAGCCTGCCCTGGTACTCCCTGCTGGTGCTGCCGATCCTGTTCGCCGCCGGCATGTCGCTTCTCGACACGATCGACGGGGTGTTCATGGGTTACGCCTACGACTGGGCCTTCTTGCGCCCGGTCCGCAAGGTCTACTACAACCTCGTCGTCACGGCGCTGTCGGTCGTCGTGGCGCTGATGATCGGCGGCATCGAGATCCTCGGCCTGTTCGGGGTGGGTGACGTCGACCTGGATCACATCGGCTACCTGGTGTTCGCGATCTTCGCCGCGACGTGGGTGCTGGCCGTGATGGTCTGGCGTGTGGCAGGCATCGAGGACCGATGGTCGGCTCCCGTGGAGTCACGATGAACCGCATGCTGTCCTGGCCCGCCCGTCGATGGCTGGTCGCTGCCGGCGCCGCCATCGGGACCCTGCTGTTCATCGGCATCCCGACCGACCTGATCGACACGCCGTTGTTCTCTCGCGAGATCCCGCCCACGTGGTGGGCTTGGCCGTCACTGCTGGTCTCCTCTGTGCTGGCCGGGCTGCTGGTGGCCACCTACGTGGCGGTTCCGCAAGGGTCGGTCGACGTCGATGAGAGCAGCAGTCGCCGCGGCTGGGCCGGCGGACTGCTGACCTTCTTCGCGGTGGGCTGTCCGGTGTGCAACAAGATCGTGCTGCTCGCGCTCGGCAGCACCGGGGCGCTGACCTGGTTCGAGCCGGTCCAGCCCGTGCTGCAGTTGGCAGCGGTCATCCTGCTCGCGTGGGCGTTGCGGTCGCGGCTTCGCGGCGAGATCGCCTGCCCAGTAGCCGGCGCGTCAGCAGACCCGCCACGACGAGTGTCGTGACCCCGATCAGCAGGGCCGCGTCGGGAACTCGATCACCCATCCGGCCAGCCCACTGCTCGATCGAGAACTGGTCGTTGACTCCCACGATCCCGCCCAGGTTGGCGGTTCCCCCGGACGCGAGCAGCAGCACGCCGACGGCGATCAGCAGCGTGCCTGCAATGACCGACGTCGAGGACGTGTGGATGGGGCCGAACGCGATCGGCCGGGGCACGAGCCATCGACGCCGATTGACGCCGAGGTTCTCCCACAGCACGGCCAGCACCACCAGTGGGACGCACATGCCCAGCGCGTAGACCGCCAGCAGGAGACCGCCGTACGTCGGGCTCCCGCCGAGTCCGGCCACGGCCAGGACCGAGCCGAGGATGGGGCCCGAACACACTCCGGCCACCCCGTACACGGTTCCGAGCAGGAAGATCTGGAGGACGCCCGTGCCGCCGGACGCGGGCCCGCGGGTGGAGCGGCGGCGAAGCAGCCCGAACGAGACGCCCAGCACCTGCAGGACGCCCATGGCGATCACCAGGATCGACAGCGCGAGCACCAGGCCGTCGCGGTGCGAGTTGAAGAAGGCGCCGATCGTCGAGGCCGCGACGCCCAGCGGGACCAGCGTCACCACGAGCCCGAGGTAGAACACGCCGGTCCGCGCGATGACGGTGATGCGCCCGCCGAAGGCGTAGGCGAAGAACGACGGCAGCAGGACCGCCGAGCAGGGGCTCAGCAAGGTGAGCATGCCGCCGAGGAACGCGCCGGCGAGGCCGATCGTGGTCATGACGTCGCGGCGAGTCGCTCGATCTTCTCGATGAACACCTCGACCGGCTGAGCGCCGAGAATGGGTTCGTCGTTGACCAAGAAGAGCGGAGTGCTGGAGGCCCCGATGTCATAGGCCGTCTGGGCGTCCTTCTGGACGGCCGCAGCCGTCGCGTCGGAGTCCATGACGGTCTTGAACTGATCGAGATCTGGCACGCCGATCTGCTCGGCGTACTTCAGCAAGCTGGCATCGGGCAGATTGGCGTGCCCGCGCTCAGGAGCGTCGGCGTAGACGGCCTCGTAGAACTCCCAGAACTTGCCCTGGTCTGCTGCCGCCCTGCTGGCCGCTGCCGCACGGTTCGACTGGGCGCCGAAGATCGCCAGGTCGTGGAACTCGATGCGCAGCGTGCCGTCGTCCACGTACTTCTGCAGCTGGGGCTGGGTCTCGCGTGCGTGGACGGCGCAGAACGGGCAGCGGAAGTCCTCGTACTCGATCAGGACGACGGGTGCGTCGATGTCGCCCTTGGCGCGCGGGTCGCCGGCCTCTCGGCGCGCGAGGTCGACCCCGATTCCCTGTGACTGGGACTGCGCCGTCGATGCATCAGGTGACTCGCTGCGTGGTGGGCCGGTGGTGGCGGCCAGCCACGCCAGTCCACCTCCGATGATGATCACGGCAGCGAGCAGCGCCACAGAGCGCGTGCGTTTCGTCACGAGGTTCCTCCCGAGAGTGACTGAATGTACGTACATACACTCTGACACTGTCGATCAAGGTTCTGGATGGTCGGGGTGCAAGTGGATGGCAGGGTGGTCGCGTGACCAACCATCTTGCTCGCTCGACGTCGCCGTACCTGCTGCAGCATGCAGACAATCCAGTCGACTGGCGGGAGTGGAGCCCGGAGGCGTTGGCCCTGGCGCAGTCGCT
>JBBSKV010000042.1:0-9234 GCA_038255955.1 Propionibacteriales bacterium | reverse complement strand
CATGGATGGCGCGACACAGGTCCAGGTTCAGCGCGTTGCGGCGGTCGGGCCGGCGCAGCACCAGCCGCGCCACGGGCCCGTCGATCTCCAGCGACACCACGTCGTCGACATCAGTCATGCGCTCACGGTATCGGCCCCCGCCCCGCCCGCTGGTGACGGTTTACCACGGTGCGTAGGTAGAGCGCCTCCTACCGTGGGAAACTTCCCGCGGTCAGAGGAGCGATACCTACGCACCGTGGTAAACCGACCCCTCGCGACCGCCCGAGGGAGGTCTCAGAGGAGGAGGCGCTGCAGGATGGCGGCGACGCCATCGTCGTCGTTGCTGCCGATGACCTCGTCGGCTGCCGCGAGGACGTCGGTGTGGGCGTTGGCCACGGCGAACGCACGACCGGCCCATCGCAGCATCGGCAGGTCATTGGGCATGTCGCCACACGCCCAGACCTCCTCGGCGCTGAAGCCCCGCTCGGCGCACCAGGCGGCCAGCCCACTGGCCTTCGTCACACCCGGCGCGGTCATCTCGGCAAGTCCCATCGCGCCGCTGAAGCCGACCTCGGCCCGGTCCGCCACGACGGTGGCGACCACGTCATGGAACTCCAGGGGGTGGATCTCGGTGGATCGCGCCAGCAGCTTGCCGACCGGATGCGCGGTCGTGTCGGCATGGTCCATCAGGACGTACTCGTCCTCGAAGGGGTCCACGAAGCCGACCTCGCGCCCCATGCCGTCGGCTCGCTCGGCCGCGAACCCGATGCCGGGCACCGCGGCTCGCAGATCGCGCACGAGGGACAGCAGGTGGTCCGCCTCGAATCCTCGCTCGGTGATCACCCGGCGCTCGGGCACGTCATAGACGAACGCACCGTTGCCGCACACCGCGATCCCGTGCTCGCCCACGACGTCGATCAGGTGGTCCAGCCAGCGCGGCGGTCGAGCAGTGACGAAGACGGTGACGATGCCGGCGGCCCACACCGACTCCAGGGCCTGCCGGGTGGCCCGGGAGACCGTGCCGTCGCTGCGCAGCAGCGTGCCGTCGAGGTCGGTGGCCAGCACCCGTGCGGGAACGGCCGGCTCAGCCATCGGCTGCGGCGAGCTGCCCGCAGGCGCCGTCGATGTCGCTCCCTCGGGTGTCGCGGACCGTGGTGGAGATGCCCTTCGCCTCGAGCCGGCGGACGAACTCACGCTCGTCCTCCCGGCGTGAGGCGGTCCACTTCGAGCCGGGCGTCGGGTTCAGCGGAATCAGGTTCACGTGCACCCAGCTGCCGGGTCGATCCGAGCCGCCGCCGAAGGACAGCAGCACGTCGGCCAGCAGATCGGCCCGCCAGGCCTGGTCGTTGATGTCGCGCATCATGGCGTACTCGATCGAGACGCGGCGTCCCGTGAGGGTGGCGTACTCCCACGCGGCCTCGACGGTCTCGTTGACGCTCCAGCGGGTGTTGATCGGCACCAGCTCGTTGCGCAGCTCGTCGTCCGGCGCGTGCAGCGAGAGGGCCAGGGTGACCGGGATGCCCTCGTTGGCCAGCTGCTTCATCCGCGGGACGAGGCCCACCGTGCTGACCACGATGTTGCGGGCCGACATGCCCAGGCCATCAGGATTCGGCGCGACCATGCGACGCACGGCACCGATGACCGCCTTGTAGTTGGCCATCGGCTCGCCCATGCCCATGAAGACCACGTTCGAGAGTCGGCCGGGGCCCCCGGCGACGTCGCCGCGAGCCATCGCGCCAGCGGCGTCGACCACCTGGTCGACGATCTCGGCGGTGCTCATGTTGCGCTCCAGCCCACCTTGGCCGGTGGCGCAGAACGGGCAGGCCATGCCGCATCCTGCCTGGCTGGACACGCAGATGGTGGCGCGGTCGGGGTAGCGCATGAGCACCGACTCGACCAACGCGTTGTCGAACAACCGCCACAAGGTCTTGCGCGTGGTGCCCTTGTCGGCCTCCATCGTGCGGACGGAGGTGAGCAGCGGAGGCAGCAACGCCTCGACGATCCGGTCCCGCGACGACGTGGGCAGATCGGTCATGCCGGCCGGATCGCGCTCGAGCCGGGAGAAGTAATGAGTGGCGACCTGCTTGCCACGGAAGGCGGGCTCGCCGAGCGAGGTGACGACCTCGGTGCGCTCGTCAGCGGTCAGGTCGGCCAAGTGGCGCGGCGGCTTGCCACGGCCACGCGGCGGCTCGAAGACCAGCGGCAGGGTCTTGGGGTTGTCAGTCACCCCACCAGTCTCCCATCCACGTCCCCATCGCCCGAATCGGCGACGAAAAGCTCAGCGAGGCAGGTCGGCGACGAACTGCAGCTTGTCGAGCACCGGCGGCGGGATGACGAAGGGGTACAGCGGTCCCTTGCCCATCGCGCGGTTGATCTGGTTGAGCGCGATGCTCAGCGGCACCCAGACTCCGGTGACCAGATCGCGGAACGACGTGAAGTCCTGCGGGGAGCCGACTGTGGACAGCCCGTGCGCCGACGCCGTCTCGATGGTGTCGCAGATGTGCATGTAGTGCGCGAACGTCTCGGCGAAGTCCTCGAACGGGTGCATGGTGGCGTACATGCTGATGTAGTTCTGCTCCCAGCCGGCGGGCGGTCCCTCGCTGTAGTGCCGCTCGATGGCGTCCGCGTAGCTCTCCTCCTCGTTGCCGAACAGCTCGCGACCCGCGTTGATGAGATCGCCTCGCACGTGCTGCCACTCGATGTAGTGCCCGACCTCGTGACGGAAGTGGCCCAGCATGGTGCGGTACGGCTCGTCGAGGTCGACGCGGACCTTCTCGCGGTGGGCGTCATCGCTCTCGGCCAGATCGAGCGTGATCACGCCGTTGTCGTGACCGGTCGTGACGTCCTCGTCAACGCTGGAGAGCAGGTCGAAGGCCAACCCGTTCTCCTCGTCCACGCTGCGGGGGGTGATCGTGAAGCCGAGGGTGTCCAGCTCCACGACGAGGCGGCGCTTGGCCTCCTCGGCGATCTTGTACTCACGCAGCCCCACCAGGTCGGCATCGCTCGGGCGAGTGCGGGTCAGCCCGCAGCTGAAGCAGTAGCCGCCGGGGAACTCGGTCAGCCAGGTGCAGCCGGAGAGATTGAGGTTCTTGCACACGTGCCAGATGTCGCCGTCGGCATCGACGTACTGGCCCTTGCCGTCCACCGGGACGATCGCCCGCTCGGCGCGCGAGAAGCCGAGGTTGGTTCGGCACGACACGCAGATCGAGTTTTCGAAGTACAGGGAGTTGCCACAGACACGACACGAGAACGACTTCACCGAGCAAGTGTGGCAGGGGCCCGGTCGTCGCGCCCGGAGCGGTCGATCCTCGTGCTGCGTCAGCACACCGCCCGCCAGGGAGCGAAGCGACCGTGAGGCCGAGGAACGAGGCCGAGGCGTCCCTCGCCTCCCGGGCTCGCGTCAACACTCGACCTCACCGCGCCTCGCAACGGGCGTCTTCGGCGCGGCGCGCTCACGCTGCGCTGGCGTGTCTGAGCGTTCGGTCGCAGAGCGACCTCAGCTCAGACAGGTGCGACGTCGACCTCGACCTTGAGGGTCGAGGTCTTCGCCTCGGTGAAGATGACGCCCTTGACCGGTGGCACGTCGCCGTAGTCGCGACCCCACGCCACCGTGACGTAGCGGTCGTTGACCCACTGGTCGTTGGTCGGATCGATCGCCAGCCAGTCCCCACCGTTCGTCGGACCGGGGATCCAGACCGCGACCCAGGCGTGCGTCGCATCGGCGCCGACGATGCGTTCCTTGCCCGGCGGCGGCGTGGTCGCCAGGTAACCGCTGACGTAGCGAACCGCCAGGCCGTGTGATCGCAGACAGGCCACGGTCAGGTGCGCGAAGTCCTGGCACACGCCCGCACGCTCCGCGAGGACGTCGTCGACCGTGGACGTGACCGTCGTGGCCGTCTTGTCGTAAGAGAAGTCCGCGTGGATGCGGTGCATCAGGTCGGTGACCGCCTCGCCGACGGGTCGGCCCGGCAGCAGCGACTCGGCGCCATAGGCCTTCGCTGCCTCCGGCTGGTCGATCAACGAGGACCGCAGGCTGAAGTCGACGACGCGCCAGGCGCCGGGCACGTCCGGGCGTTCGGCGGGTCGCGCCCGCTCCCACGGCTGGGCCAGGGCGGCCTCGTCGTGCACCGGCACGAACGACTCGACCTCGCTGCTCGCCAGGACGACGAGCGTGCGGTGTGGCTCCGTCACCTGGAAGTACGTGGCGGTGTTGCCGTGGTAGTCCGCGTCGGTCGACCGGTCCGCCGGTTCGGGGTCGATGCGCACCTCGTGCGACAGGATCTTCTGCGATGCCATGGATCGCGGCACCAGGTACGCGATGCCCAGGCTGTCGGACACGTCGTCGTCGTACGCGTAGGTGGTGCGGTGACTGATTCGATAGCGCATGCGTCGCCTCCCCCTACTCCTGGACCGTCGCGAAGCCGAAGGCCCGCGGAACCGGCACGGGGGCGAAGTGCACCTGGCCGACCGACGCAGCGAAACGGGTCAGTCCATCGAGATGGTGATCGAGGAACCGCTCCAGATTGGGTCGCTGCTCCCCCTCGATCGCAGTCAGCGCGGAGATCTCGACGCGTTCCAGCTCCTCGACCAGATCGTCCAGCAACCGCTCGGGCCGGCTCGACCCGGTCGACTCGGGCAGCGCGGCGAGGTGCTCGCGCAGCCGCTGGTGCCCGAAGGCCAGAGACCGGGGGTTCTCCTCGTCGAGCAGCAGCAGCTCGAGGACGTTGGCCACGCGGACGTAGCCGCGGTAGCGACGCTGGTGGGTGACGCTGCTCTCCGACGCCGTCAGGACCGCGTTGAGCACCTCGCGATCCACGTCGATGCCGCGCCGGACGGTGGCGGTGGGGCGCAGCAGGTGCACCAGCTGCAGGTTGCGCTCGACGGCACGGCCGACCCCGATCATGTGCCACCCGGGATCGCGCATCATGTTGGCGGTGACGCCGTGCAGCGCGAGCATGCCGGTCAGCATGCGTTCTGCACTTTCGGAGATCTGGTGGCTGTACGGATAGGCGCGCAGGGCCGCCGCGCCGCGGTCGGTGCTGCCGAACGCGTGCCAGATGTCCGGCGAGAGCTGGTCGCGCACGCTCTGGGCGGCATCGCGCAACCGGTTGATCGACTGGGCCACCGAGCCCGGCCTGCGCTGGTCGAGCAGGATCGATCGGAATCGCTCGTCGTGATCGTCGAAGACTGGCGCTCCCAGCACCGGGCTGGAGCCGCCGCGCCGCACGAGCCTGTCGATGACGCTCATCAGGACGGCCAGGTTGGCCCCGCCCGCGCTCTGGGGGCGGTTGCGGAAGTCCTGTGCCGTGCCGTGCGCCGTGATGACCAGGCGGAGCATGTCCTCGGCGCGCTCGCCGTAGCGGCCCAGCCAGAACATGTCCTCCAGGATGCGCGGGACCATGGCGGCGGGCGCCCGCACGTTGGTCAGCGGCAGGACGTCCGCCAGCCCCTGGTCGGGGTCTTCGGGGCTGTCCTTGAGCACCCAGACGTCCTTGGTCGACGCGGCGTCGATGCCGTTGTAGACGTTGGCGAGGCCACCGACCAACGGCCGGTAGCCCGAGCCGTAGCGCATCGTGAAGGTGCGCAGCGACAACGCCATGGGCAGCACGCCGCGCGGTTGCAGGGTGGGCGACTGCGACAGCGCCATCGGTTCCTGACCGACATAGCGGTGCGGTTCGGCCAGGATCAGCTCGCGCACGCGATCCTGCGGCAGCCGGCTGAGGTCGTCGGGCTGGTCGATGGCGCGGATGACGAGGGTGCCGAGTCGGTCCAGGACCTGCTCCCTGGAACGCTCGTCTCCGCACCACCACGACTGCACCGACGGCAGGCGCAGCGGCTCGCCGAGCAGCACCTCGCACAGGCGCGACAGGTACGGCATGAGGGCGGGATTCTCCAGCACCCCGGCTCCGAGGCCGTTGACCACTCGCACCGAGCCGCGCCGGACGGCCTCGGACAGTCCCGCGACGCCGAGCCGGGAGTCCTTGCGCAGCTCGAGGGCGTCGCTCGACGCGGCGTCGACGCGACGCAGGATGACGTCGACCCGCTCGAGCCGGCCGAACACCCGCATCCAGATCGCACCGTCGCGCATGGTCAGGTCGCTGCCCTCGACCAGCGGGAAGCCGAGGCTGGAGGCGACGAAGGCCTGGTCGTAGGCGGTCTCGGAGTGGCTTCCCGGAGACAGCACCACCACCCGGGGATTCGGCCGGTCCCCGGGCGCCGCCTCGATCAGCGTGGCGCGCAGCGCCTGGTAGAACGGCGCCATGCGGTGCAGTCCGGCACGCCGGTACAGCTCGGGCATGACCCGAGAGATGACGCGCCGGTTCTCCATCGCGAAACCGATGCCCGACGGCGCCTGAGCCCGGTCGGCGAGCACCTGCCACTCGCCGGCGGCATTGCGCCCGAGATCAGCGGCTGCCATCAGCAGCGGCTGGGGATCGCGTGCCGACGCCCGAGCAGCCACCCGCAGGAAGCCGCTGTGCCCGAAGACGACGGCTGGCGGCAGGACGCCCGACGACAGCAGGGTCTGCCGGCCGTACAGGTCGACCAAGATCGCGTTGAGCAGCTCCGTGCGCTGGGCCAGACCCATCTCCAGGGGTGCCCACTCCTCGGCCGTCAGGACCAGCGGCATCGGATCGAGGCGCCAGGCCTCGGGCTCGGAGTCCGGCGGCGTGTAGGTGACACCGTCGTTGGACAGGAATCGTTCGATGTCGCCCTCGACCCGGCGCAGCTCGGTCTCGGTGAGACGCACCGCGCTCTCGGCCAACGGCGCCCAGGCCGGTCGCAGCGATCCGTCGGGGGCGATGACCTCGTCGTAGCGGGCGGTGGACTCAGGCGTCAGGGCCGGTTGGTTGAACGTGGCCGCGTAGTCGCCGAGCGCCGTCACCGATCATCTCGATCCGAGTGGGACCGGTGCACAGGCCGCGTGCGCACCACACGACGCAGGTCGAGCGTGTGCGGGTACTCGGGGCTCTCGGCCCGTCGACCCAGCGCGTGCAGCGCGGCGACGTCCACGGCACCGGGCGTGTGCCCGAGCGCCTCGAAGCGTCCCCCGCGGCGCGACTCGGCCTCGCGAGCGTTGACCGGCGGGTGCTCGTGGGCGCGACCACCCGGGTGCACGACGTGGTAGGTCGCGCCACCCAGCGACACGGCCGCCTGGGTGTCGATGATCTCGAAGGTCAGCGGCGAGTGCACCTCGATGCTCGGGTGCAGGGCCGACGGCGGCTGCCAGGCGCGGTAGCGAACTCCTGCGTAGAACTGACCGGCGCGGCCGGTCGGGGTGAGCGGCACGGGGACGCCCTGGCAGATGACCAGGTGCCGGCCGGGCACGATCCCGTCGACGGTGACCTGCACGCGCTCGAGGGATGAGTCGACGAAGCGGGAGGTGCCCCCGGCGGTGGCCTCCTCCCCCAGCACGTGCCACGGCTCGATCGCGTTGCGGAGCTCCATCTGCACCCCGGCTCCCCCGGCCAGCGGGATGCGGGTGGCGCCGATGCGCGGGAAGCGGAACTCGGTGAACGGGTCGAGCCAGGTGGGGTCGAAGTCGATGCCGAACTCCTGCAGATCGGCGACCACGGCGGCGATGTCGGCCGTGGCGCCCTGCGGCAGCAGGAAGTCCTCGTGCAGCGCGGTGCCCCAGCGGATCAGCGGCTCCTTGTACGGCCGCTCCCAGAACATCGCGATCAGCGATCGGACCAGCAGCGACTGGACCATCGCCATCTGCGCGTGCGGCGGCATCTCGAAGCCGCGCAGCTCCAGCAGCCCGAGCCGCCCGCGGGCCGAATCGGGGCTGTAGAGCTTGTCGATGCAGAACTCGGCGCGATGCGTGTTGCCGGTCAGGTCGGTCAGGATGTGCCGCAGCGAGCGGTCGACGATCCACAAGGCGGGATCTCCCCCGTCGGCTGCGGTCGCCTCGACGAGTCGGTCGATCTCCGACAGCGCGATCTCGGCCTCGTAGATGGCCTCGGGCCGGCCTTCGTCGAAGCGCGGCGCCTGGCTGGTGGGGCCGATGAACCGTCCCGAGAACAGGTAGGACAGCGACGGGTGACGCTGCCAGTAGGCCACCATGCTGGCGAGGACGTCGGGACGGCGCAGCATCGGTGAATCGGCCGGCTGGGCGCCGCCGAGCGTGATGTGGTTGCCGCCGCCGGTGCCGGTGTGCGTGCCGTCGAGGTCGAACTTCTCGGTCGACAGCCGCATCTCGCGAGCGGTGTCGTACAGCGACACGGTCAGGTCACGCAGGTCCGCCCACGACCCGGAGGGCTGCAGGTTGACCTCGATCACACCGGGGTCGGGGGTGACGTTGAGGTGGGTCAGCCGCGGGTCCGGCGGCGGTCCATAACCCTCGATGACGACCGGCTGGGACAGCGTCGTCGCGGCGACGTCGATCAGGTGCAGCAGATCGGCGTAGTCCTCGAGCCGCTCGGTCGGCGGCAGGAACACGTGCACGTAGCCGTCGCGGCCCTCGACGGCCAGCGCGGTGGTGGGCTGCCCGTCGACCGGCACGATCGGCACGGTCGCGATGCTGCTGTCGATCGCCGGCCCGGCCTCGAGGTAGGAGGGATCCCCCGACGCCTCCGGTTCGGTCCAGCTGATGGCGTCCAGGGGCAGCCGCAAACCGATGGCGCTGGTCCCGGGAGTGAGCACCACGCGACCGCGGCGCAGCGACCAGTCGGGGCTGGCCCACTGCTCGCCGGTCACGATCGGCAGCACCCAGCCCGTCGGCGCGGTGACGCCGGCGTCGAGGGTGGCTGCGGCGTCGGCATCTGCAGTCGTGGGGTCGGTGCCGGGGCGATCGCCCGCGGGCTGCCGCAGCTCACCGGCCAGCTCCAGCAGCGGGTCCTCGAACGCAGGGCGCAGCTGTTCGGCTGGGAGCCCGAGCAGTCGGGTCATCTCGCTGGCCAGCTGCTCCGCGTGGGCCGAGGCGTCCGGATCCGCGGCAGCGGCGTCCCACGGATCGGCCAGCAGCGCGGGGTCGGACCACAGCTCGGTGCCGTCTGAGCGCCACTGCATCGCGATCTGCCACCGGGGCAGGGGCTCGCCCGGGTACCACTTGCCCTGCCCACGGTGCACGACCCCACCGCCGGCGAAGGTCTGCCGCAGCGTGTCGGCGAGCTGGGCGGCGAGCTGTCGTTTGTCGTCGCCGTCGGCCGCGGTGTTCCACTGCGGCGACACCATGTCGTCGAGCGACACGAACGTGGGTTCGCCGCCCTGCGTCAGACGCACGTCGCCGGCCACCAGGCGGTCATCGACCGACTG
>JBBSKV010000041.1:0-9307 GCA_038255955.1 Propionibacteriales bacterium | reverse complement strand
CCAGACCCGCCGTCGCGACGCCCGCGGTGAGTGCCAGCACATGCATGCCCCAAGCGTCGCACAGCCAGGTGGGACACTTGCTCCATGTCTGCCATGAAGGATCAGCTGCGCACCGACCTGACTGCCTCGATCAAGGCTCGCGACGCGATGCGATCGTCGACGCTGCGCATGGTGCTGACGGCGATCACGACCGCCGAAGTGGCTGGCAAGGAGGCGCGCGAGATCAGCGACGACGAAGTCATGACCGTCCTCGGCAGCGAGGTCAAGAAGCGACGCGAGGCCGCTGAGGCGTTCGCGGCGGGGGACCGCCAGGAGATGGCTGAGAAGGAGACCGCTGAAGCAGCGATCCTGGCCGAGTACCTGCCCGCGCAGATGTCTGCCGAGGAGATCGCCGCTGCCGTGACCACGGCGGTCGAGACCACGGGCGCCGCTGGCGAAGGCATGCGTGCGATGGGCAAGGTCATGGGCGTGGTCACGCCGCAGACCAAGGGCAAGGCCGACTCTGGCGCGGTCGCCGCCGAGGTCAAGCGCCAGCTCGGCGCCTAAATAGAGTCTTAGTCGTCGTCGTCGTCGCTCGGCGGATCGTCTGACCGCTGCTGGCTCCGGTTGGTTCGCGCGGTGGGCGCGCGCTCCGGGGGCGTCGCGAAGTTGACCGGCGAGAGCTGCTCCTGGATGGTGCCCATGGCCTTCTTCCACATCGGGCCGGCCAGCGAGCTGCCGCCGACCGATGCGAAGTTCAGCAGGCGTCCGTTGATCGTGACACCGGACAAGGTCTTGGGGCCGCCGTTCTTCTTGACGCCCGCGATCATCGAGAACGTCGACAGCTCCGGGGTGTAGCCGGCATACGACACGGCCTGGCTGTCCTGAGCCGTTCCGGTCTTGGCGGCCGAGGGGATGTTCAGGCCGGTGCCGTTCTGGAAGCCGAAGCCTCGCTCCTGCACGATGCGCAAGATGTCATTGATCTGCGCGGCCTCGTCCTTGGAGAGCACGCGCTCGCACGAGGGCTTGTACTTCTTGAGCACCTCGCCGTTGCGGTCGACGATCTCGTTGACCGGCTGCGGCTTGCAGTACAGGCCACCGGATGCCGGCACGCTGTACGCGGCTGCCATCTCCAGCGGGCTGACGCTGGTGACGCCGAGGGTGAACGGTCCTACCTGATCGGTGACGCCGGTCTTGGGGTCGAACGGGACGGTGATGCCCATGGCCTCGGCGGTGCGGACCACGTTGCACAGGCCGGCCTTCTTCTCCAGCAGAGCGAAGTAGGTGTTCACCGACTCGCTGAAGCCGCTGTACATGTTCTTGTTGCCCGAGGTGGTCGAGTTCTCGACGTCCCACTCCGCGGTGCCGCCGCCGTTGCAGTCCTCGTAGGTTCCGGCCGGCATGGTCAGCTTCGGCGGCGAGTTGAAGGTCTGGCCGACGCTGACGCCCTGCTTGAGCGCTGCAGCGACCGTGAACATCTTGAACGTCGAACCTGCCGAGAAGCCGCCGGAGTCGCCGTACTTGCGCGGCACCGTGAAGTTGATGAAGGACTGACCCTTCTTGACGTCCCGACCCATGGGCTTGGACTGGGCGAGGCCGCGCACCTTGCCGGTGCCGGGCTCGACCATGGCCATCATGCCGAGGGCCTTGTCCTTCGGGGCCACCGTGCTGCTGACGGCCTTGTTGGCGGCCTTCTGCATCGTGAGGTCGATGTTGGACTTGATCGTGAGGCCGCCGCGCTCGATAGCCGCCCGGCGCTCGTCCACCGTGGCGCCGAGCACCTTGTCGGTCAGCAGGTAGCGGCGGATGTAGTCGCAGGAGAACGCCGCAACCGACTCGACGCAACCATTGGGGTACTTGGTGATCTTCAGGTCCAGCGGCTGCGCCTGGGCCTTGTCGGCGGTGGGAATCACGCCGTCGCGGGCCATGACGGCCAGCACGGTGTTGCGGCGCTGGAGCGCCTTTTCGGGGAAGGCGACGGGGTTGAACTCGTCAGGGTTCTTGACCAGACCCGCCAACATCGCGGACTGGCGCACGTTGAGCTTGTCGGGGCTGACCGAGAAGTAGTGGAACGCCGCAGAGTTGATGCCCCACGCGCCATCGCCGAAGTAGGCGAGGTTGAGGTAGCGCTCGAGGATCTCCTTCTTGGAGTGATCCTCCTCATAGGTGATGGCCAGCTTGAGCTCGCGGATCTTGCGAGCCGTCGACTTCTCGATGGCCGCCGCGCGCTGGGCCTTCGTGGTGGCCTGCGAGACCAGGGTCAGCTTGACCAGCTGCTGGGTGATGGTCGAACCACCCTGGGTCTGTCCGGCGGACGCGTTGTTGACCAGCGCTCGAAGCGTGCCCTGCAGATCCAGCGGACCGTGGTCGTAGAAGCGTGAGTCCTCGATCGCCAGCAGTGCTTCCTGCATGGTCGGGGCGATCTTCTCGAGCGGGACGTCTTGCCGGTTCTCCTGGTAGAAGTACGCCAGCCGTTCCCCGTTGCTGGCCAGCACCACGGTGGTCTGCGGATTGGGCTGGTCTTCCAGGGTCAGCGGCAGCCCGACGATGTCGTTGCTTACCTGGTTGGCGGTCACGGCGACGAACGATGCGGCCGGGATGGCGATCGCCGCGATGCCGACTCCGGCGATGACCGACAGGCGGGTCATCGAGCCGAGGATGCCAGCGGTCGACCTCGGGCGGCGGTCCGACTGGACGAGTCGTCGGATCGCACCAGCAAACGAAGAAGCCATGAAGAAATCGTACGGGAGAAGCCTGAGAGAGCCGGGTAGACGAGGCGGATGCGGACAACTGACGATCTGACCATAGTCCTTTGGGACCAGAGAAGATCACCCCGATCGGGCCTGCCCAAATCCTCAGGACTTTCACAACATGGTGGTAGCGAATCAACTTTCAGCCCATCAGGGCTGTCTCGGGGAAGGTTCAAGACTGTGTGGAACGATAATTGGGCGGCACAAGCTGCCTGCAGGGGAAAATCCGATCAGCTGTTCGTGCAGGGTGCGGAGCAAAATCGCGCCAAGTCCGTCTGCGCCGGATGCGACGTCAAGGCCGAGTGCCTCGTCGAGGCGCTGGACAACCGCATCGAGTGGGGCGTCTGGGGCGGCATGACCGAGCGCGAGCGACGTGCGCTGCTGCGTCGCCGTCCGAACGTCCTGACCTGGCGGTCCGTTCTGACCCCGAGCCTCGCGGGCTGAGCTTCAGCCGGCGAGCAGCCGGCCGATCTCGCGCAATGCATCGAGATCATGCACGTCACCGGGCAGTGCTGCCACTGACACCGTTGCCACGGACGGGTGTGCCGTCGTGAAGGTGCGGCGCTGACGATTCTCGCGCGCACCGACCCGCAACCGCTCGGCTCGCACCGTCAGCAGGTCGGCGGCCATCTGATCGGTCGCGTCCCCGTCCTGCAGCCGCGCCGCTGCGCTCTCCGCCGCTGATGCGGTGATGCCGCTGGCGTCGTCTTCGTGGACCCGGTTGACCACGAGGCCCGACAGCGGCATCTGCTCTCCGGCGAGGCGCTCGACGAAGTAGGCGGCCTCGCGCATGGCGGCCGGTTCCGGCGACGCGATCACCAAGAAGGCCGTCTCGGGCGCCTGCAGCAGCGCGTACGTCGTCTCGGCGCGCTGCCGGAAACCACCGAACAGCGTGTCGAAAGCGGCGATGAAGGTCTGCAGGTCGGTCAGGAACTGGGCGCCGAGCACCTTGTTCAACGCCGAGGTGACGATGCCGAGCCCGGCGGTGAGCAGTCGTGCCGGCCCCTTGGTCGGAGCCAGCAGCACCTTGATGAAGCGCCCGTCCAGCAATGACGACAGACGCTCGGGTGCGTCCAGGAAGTCCAGTGCCGATCGGGACGGAGGCGTGTCGACGACGATCAGGTCCCAGCGACGTTCGTCGGCGACCGACTCGGCGTGCAGCTGGCCCAGCTTCTCCATGGCCATGTACTCCTGGGTGCCGGCGAACGAGCTCGACAGCGCCACGTAGAACGGGTTGCCCAGGATCTGCTGGGCCTTCTCGGGGGTGGCGTGCTGCTCCACGACCTCGTCGAAGGTGCGCTTCATGTCCAGCATCATGGCGTGCAACGAGCCCTCCCCACCGACGTCTGGGACCGGCCGGGGGGAGTTGTCGAGCTCGGTCAGTCCCATCGACTGGGCGAGGCGGCGGGCCGGATCGATGGTGAGGACGCAGACCTTGCGGCCCTGCTCGGCTGCGCGCAGCGCGAGCGCGGCGGCTGTCGTGGTCTTGCCGACGCCGCCGGATCCACAGCAGACGATGATCTCGGTGCCACGGTCGGCCAGCAGCCCGTCGATGTCGAGTCGGCCGTCTCGGCTGGCGTCGTCGATCAGGACGCGAGGACCCGAGCGCGATCGACGGCCCGAGCTCCTCTGGGTGCGTGGTTTGCCGGTCATGCGAGATCTCCCAGCTGATCGGCCATCTCGTAGAGCGCGCCGAGGTCGATGCCGTCGGGTCGACGCTCCAGCTCGACGACGGGGCGGCCGCAGTGCTCGAGCTCGGCGCGTTGGTCGGCCTGCAGATCGGCGCGGTGTGCGGCGTCCAGGCCGCCGTCGATCAGCGAGCCAGCGGCTGCCGATGGCAGGCCAGCGCGGTCCAGCATCGGGCCGAAGGCCTCGGCGTCGAGCGAACCATCGGCCAGTGCCGCCCGGGTGGGAGCCGACACGAGGTCGGGCTGGATCAGGTTGACCACGACGTGTCCGACCGGGAGCTGCTGCTCGCCGAGCTCGGCGATGGCGTCGATGGTCTCCGTCACGGGCATCTCCTCGAGCACGGTGACCAGGTGGACGTGGGTGGAGGGGGCCCGCATCATCTGCATGATGGCGTCGGCCTGGCGGCGGATGGGGCCGACCTTGGCCAGGCCGGCGAGCTCGGAGTTGACGTTGAGGAACCGCGTGATCCGCCCGGTCGGCGGGGCGTCCATGACCACGGCGTCGTAGACGAAGCGGTCTCCGGACCTGCGCTTGGCAGCCTCGTAGACCTTGCCGGTCAGCAGCACGTCGCGCACTCCCGGCGCGATGGTGGTGGCGAAGTCGATGATGCCGAAGCGGTCGAGCGCGCGACCGGCACGACCGAGACGGTAGAACATCTGCAGGTACTCCAGCAGGGCTGATTCGGGATCGATGGCCAGGGCGTGCACCTCCCCGCCAGTGGGGCCGACCGCGATCTTGCGCTCCTCGTAGGGCAGCGGGGCGACGTCGAACAACTGCGCGATGCCCTGCCGACCCTCGACCTCGCACAGGAGCACGCGACGTCCGGTGCCAGCCAGCGACATCGCGAGGGCCGCCGCCACGGTGGTCTTGCCCGTTCCACCCTTGCCGGTGACGATGTGCAGATCGGTTGCGATGGCCACGGTGCGAGCCTACCGACGACGGGGCTGTCCGGCAGGACACGCAGCGGACTGGGGGGCAGCGCACCGTGCGCAGCCACCGTTACAGTCGTCCCATGACCACGTGGGAGTACCTGACAGCACCAGTGCTGGTGCACAACACCAAGCAGATCCTGGACAACTTCGGTTCCGATGGGTGGGAGCTCGTGCAGATCGTTCCCAACCCGCTGAACCAGGAGAACCTGGTCGCCTACTTCAAGCGGGCGGTGGGCTCATGAGCGTCGCCGATCGTCTTGCGACCGAGGGGCTGACCGTTCCCGAGGCGCCCAAGCCCGTCGCGGTGTACGTGCCGGCCGTGCGGACCGGCCAGCACGTCTTCACCTCCGGACAGCTGCCGATGGTCAATGGCGAGCTGATCGCCACGGGCAAGGTCGGCGGCGACGTGAGCGCCGAGACCGGCTACGACTGCGCGCGCCAGTGCGCGTTGAACGCCATCGCCGCCGTCGCGTCGCTGGTCGACGTCGAGCAGGTCGTGCGCGTCGTCAAGGCCACCGTCTTCGTGGCCAGCACGCCGGACTTCACGGGCCAGCCCGGGGTCGCCAATGGCGCGAGCGAGCTGTTGAGCCTGGCCTTCGGCGACGCCGGGGTCCACGCGCGCAGCGCTGTTGGCGTTGCATCGCTTCCGCTGGACGCGCCCGTCGAGGTCGAGCTGGTCGTCGAGATCGCATGAGTCTGACCCGGATCCCCCTGCCCGACCGGTTGCGCACGGCAGCCGAGCAGCGCGGGAGCGATCCAGTGCAGCCCAAGGACGCCGCCACCATCGTGGTGGTGCGCGACGGCGACGACGGCATCGAGGCCTACTTGATGCGTCGCCAGTCGAGCATGAAGTTCGCGGCGGGGTTCTACGTCTTTCCCGGCGGTGGGGTGCAGGCCGACGATCGCGATGCCGACATTCCCTGGTCGGGTCCCGGAGCCGACGTGTGGGCCGCCCGATTCGGATGTGACGTCAGCCTGGCGCGGGGGCTGGTCGTCGCTGCGGTGCGCGAGACGTTCGAGGAGACCGGTGTGCTGCTGGCCGGACCAGACGCCGACACGGTGCTCGCTGACACCAGCACCCCCGACCTGCAGCAGGCGCGCGACGACCTGGAGGAGCGCCGGATCGGATTCGGCGACTTCCTGTCCGGCCGCGGGTTGGTGCTGCGCGCCGATCTGCTCGGAGCGTGGTCGCACTGGATCACCCCGGCGTTCGAGCCCCGGCGCTACGACACCCGCTTCTTCGTCGCGGCACTGCCCGCCGGCCAGCGGGTCGGCACCATCAGCCGCGAGTCCGACCACGCTCGCTGGGTCCCGTTGCGCGAGGTGCTGGCCGCCATCACCGCCGGAGAGGCCGAGATGATGCCGCCCACCATCGCGACGTGCCGGCAGGTGGCCTCGCTCACGGCCGCCACCATCGTGGCTGCGTCCAAGGACCAGGTGATCGAGCCGATCGAGCCGCGGGTCGTCGAGGTCGACGGCGAGCTGTTCCTAGAGACCGAGCTGGGGGAGAACCCATGACCGAGACCACCGTCATCACCGATCGCGCCTCGTTCGTGCTGGCCGAGAATCCCGGCATCATGACCCTCGAGGGCACCAACACGTGGATCCTGCGCGAGCCCGGCGCCAGCCGGTCGGTCGTGGTCGATCCGGGTCCGGCCGACGAGCGCCACCTGCAGGCGGTGCTGGCCGCTGCCGGGGACGTCGCGCTGACCCTGTACACGCACCGGCACTTCGACCACACCGAGGCGCTGGGCCGGTTCGCAGAGCTCACCGGGGCTCCGGCTCGGGCCATCGATCCGGAGTTCTGCCGCGACGCCGACGTGCTGGTCGGTGGCGAGCAGATCGACGTCGACGGTCTGGCGATCGAGGTCATCGCCACGCCAGGGCACACGACCGACTCGATGTGCCTGATGCTGCCCGCCGAAGGCAGCCTGCTCAGTGGCGACACCATCCTGGGCCGGGGCACCACGATCATCGCGCACCCCGACGGCGTGCTCGGGGCCTACCTGGACTCGCTGGCGCACATCCGCGAGCTGATCGAGGAGGGTCTGGTGCAGCGCATCCTGCCCGGCCACGGCCCGGTCATCGGCGAGCCGGCCGCGGTCGTGGACTTCTACCTCGAGCACCGCGCCGAGCGCCTCGACCAGGTGCGCCAGGCCGTCGAGTCCGGAGCCGCCTCGCCTCGCGAGGTCGTCGAGACGGTCTACGCCGACGTCGACCAGAGCCTGTGGCCCGCCGCCGAGCTCAGCGTCGCCGCCCAGATGGACTACCTGGCCCCCTGATGTTCCAACTTTTGTAGCGCTACGCAGGCAAAACCCCTCCGGGAACCTGCCTACCGCTACAAAAGTCGGGGAACTAGGAGCGGGGGCTAGCGGCTGCGGCGCTGGAGGCGTTCGAGGTCGAGGATGACCACGGAGCGGGGCTCGAGGCGCAGCCAGCCGCGGGACGCGAAGTCGGCGAGCGCCTTGTTGACCGTCTCGCGGGAGGCGCCGACCAGCTGGGCGAGCTCCTCCTGGGTGAGGTCGTGGTTGACGTGGATGCCGTCGTCGGCGCGGCGGCCGAAGCGTGAGGCCAGGTCGAGCAGCGCCTTGGCGACGCGACCGGGAACGTCGGAGAACACCAGGTCGCCCACGACCTCGTTGGTGCGGCGCAGTCGGCCGGCCAGCTGGTTCAGCAGCGCCTGCGCGACATCGGGGTGGGTGGCCAGGACAGGGCTGAGGGCCTCGTGTCCCAGGCTCTTGAGCGTCACGTCGGTGACGGCGGTGGCGGTGGCCGAGCGCGGACCCGGGTCGAAGAACGACAGCTCGCCGAACATCTGACCGGGGCCGAGGATGGCCAGGAGGTTCTCGCGACCATCCGGCGACGTGCGACCGAGCTTGATCTTGCCGTCGATCACGACATAGAGCTGGTCGCCCTCATCGCCCTCGTTGAACAAGATCTCGCCTCGACGGAGTCCGCCGTCAGACATGGAGGCGGCCAGCGTGGCTGCCGCGTCGTCGTCCAACCCGGCAAACAGCGGGGCCTGCCTCAGAATCTCGTCGCTCACTGCCATTCCTTCATGTCGTGTCGAACCTCACAGTCGAACGAAGTTTCCCACACGTGCGCCGTTTCACGCGACCGGCACGCCTCGACGCCGTCGCGAACGTAGGCTGAACCGGTGGCCGACACCGATTCTCGCGCAGCGCGACCCGAGATCTCGTTGGTGCGTCGGGCCCGCAAGATGGACCGCGTGCTCGCTCACGCCTACCCCGACGCGCACTGTGAGCTCGACTTCGCCGACCCCTTCCAGCTCCTGGTTGCCACCGTGCTGTCGGCCCAGACCACCGACCGCCGGGTCAACGGCATCACGCCGACCCTGTTCGGGACCTACCCGACCGCGCACGCGCTGGCGGCGGCCGACCGCGCCACCGTCGAGGAGATCATCCGGCCCACCGGCTTCTTCCGCGCCAAGACCGACAGCCTGCTGGGTCTGTCGGCAGCGCTGGTGGAACGATTCGACGGGCAGGTCCCGTCCCGGCTCGCCGATCTGGTCACCCTGCCCGGGGTGGGCCGCAAGACCGCCAACGTGGTGCTCGGCAACGCCTTCGACGTCCCGGGCATCACGGTCGACACGCACGTGGCCCGGATGATCCGCCGGTTCGAGTGGGTCGACGAGGCCACGTCGCGCGATCCGGTCAAGGCCGAGCACGCGCTGGGCGCACTGTTTCCGCGCCGCGACTGGACCATGTTGTGCCATCGACTGATCTGGCACGGTCGACGCTGCTGCCACGCCAAGAAGCCCGCCTGCGGGGCCTGCCCCGTCGCGGCGTGGTGTCCTTCGTTCGGCGCGGGCCCGACCGACCCCGAGGTGGCCGCAGCGCTGGTGACGACGCAGGGTCCGGCGTGAAGTATCGGGGCCGACCCGTCACAATGGGTGTCGACGCGGCGCACGGTCCCGTCCGCGCCCGTGCGCGCAGT
>JBBSKV010000040.1:0-9742 GCA_038255955.1 Propionibacteriales bacterium | reverse complement strand
GCCACCCGTGAGCTGTCAGTGACCACCGAGGACGAGCCCCAGGCCGTGCTCGACGCACTGCAGGCCGCCATGAAGGACGACTCGGTGTTCACCCTCACCGACGACAAGGGCCGTACCGTCGCCGTGCCGGCCGCCCGGGTCGCCTACCTCGACTTCACCTCGGACCTCGGCCGCAAGGTTGGCTTCGGGCTGGCGGCCAGCGAAGCCATCACCGCCTCGACGAAGTAGCCGGCTGCCGGGCCAGCCCCGGCTTTGCGGAGACCCGCGACCTGAGGCGGTGTGTCCGGCGCAGGATCCCGCTCACGATCCGCATGGCGATCATGCTCCGGCCATCACCTTCCGCGCGTGATCACCGAACTGCCTCATCGGTCCCACCGGACCGACCTCGATGAAGACCGCGCCCCCGTCGGTGTGGGCGGTGTGACCAGCCGGCCAGTGGTAGACGTCTCCGGCGTTCGCGGTCTCGACACTGCCGTCGGCGTGCTCGATGACGATCGATCCCTCGAGAATGATGCCCCAGTGTGGGCTCGGGCACCGGTCGCCCGGCAGGCCCTGCAGCACCGGACCGAAGTCGGTGCCGGCGGGCACTCGTGCGTGACGGATGGCGAGATCGCCCATCTCCACGTATCGGGTCTCCAGCTCGCCGGCCGAGACCTCGATGTCCATGTCGTTGATGGCAGTACTCATGATGCTCTCCTGGTGTGAGTCGGACTTTCGATCGAGTCTCGCGCCGGACCGTTCCCAGATCGTTCCTCCTTCGTGACCCGCAGGAACGGTCCGGGAACGGCTGCGCAGGCAGGCTGGTGACGTGCCGGTGGACGTGGGAGGTCACGACGATGGACGTGCGCGAGATGGTCTCGGTGGCGAGGTCGGGGATCGAGAACCTGCGGCCCCACGAGGTGCGGGCCGAGCTCAGGGACACCGGCGTGCTGCTGGTCGATGTGCGGGAACCCGCAGAGACGGCAGGCGGCTCGATCGAAGGAGCCACCTTCGCCCCCCGCGGGGTGCTCGAGTTCTGTGCCGATCCCTCGACCGCGCAGCATCGCGAGGAGTTCGATCCTCGAGCGCGACTGATTCTCTGCTCTGCCACGGGCCTGCGCTCGGCACTCGCCGGTCGGACCCTGCAGTCCCTGGGCTACCGGGACGTGGCTCACCTCGAGGGCGGTCTTGCCGCGTGGGTCTCGGCTGGATATCGGCTGACCTGACAGACCAAAGTCGCTACTCTCGGGAGGTTGGAGGTTCGCCATGTCGGTCCACGAGGTGCAGGTGCAGGTTCAGCTCCTGGGCGGCTTCGAGATCCTCATGGATGGCAAGCGGCTCGACTCCACCCGCTGGCCCGGCCGCCGGGCCGCCGATCTCGTCCAGCTGCTCGCGCTGACCGCCGAGCACCGCCTCATGCGCGAGCAGGTCGTCGACGCCCTGTGGCCGCAGCTCAGCCCAGCAGCCGGGGCGGCAAACCTGCGCAAGGCCGCCCACCACGCGCGACGCGCCCTCGACGATCCAACCTCCGTCACGCTGCATCGCGGCGAGGTGGCCCTGTTTCCCGCCCGGAGCCTGAGCACCGACGTGGCCGAATTCCAAGCAGCCGCCCAGGCTGCCCTGGCTCGTGAGGACGTCGCGGCAGCACGTGCCCTGGTCGACGGCTGGCCGGGCGACCTGCTCCCCGGATCGCTCTACGACGAATGGACCCAGGCCCCACGGAACCGGCTGCAGACCCTCCGCACGGATCTTCTGCGGCTGGCAGGGCGATGGGAACACTTGGCGGACCTCGACCCGACCGACGAGGAGGCCTGCCGCGCCGTGATGCTCGACCGGCTCGCCGCCGGCCGCCGCCACGCCGCCATCTCCACCTACGGCCGGCTCCGGACAGCGCTGCGGGTGGAGCTCGGCGTCACGCCCAGCGACGAGACGCAGAAGGTCTACGCCGAGTGCGTCGACGGACTCGTCGCCGCGGAGACGCGATTCATCGGACGCGACGTCGAGCTCTCGGCCCTCGCGGCCCGGCTACGGGCCGAGACGCCCAACGCCATCCATCTGGCGGCGGTTCGAGGACAGGCCGGCATCGGCAAGTCCGCGTTCGCGAGACGTGTCCACGCCCTCGCCGAGACTCAGGGGTGGCGAACGCTCATGGTCACGGCAGCCGTCGCCGAGGGCCCGTACGCTGCCCTCATCGCGGCGGTCGAGCGTCTGGTCGCGGACGACCCCGATGTCCTCGACGCCGTCAACGGCCGATCACGGGACGTGCTCGCCGAGCTCACGCCCATGGTCGAGGCCACGGGGACGTTGGTGATGCCGGTCAGCCGACATCAGGTGATCGCGGCCATTCGGCGACTACTGACGGCCGCAGCCGGCTCGGCGGGCACCGTCGTCATCGTGGACGACGCCCACCTGGCAGATGCCGCCACCATCGAGGCGTTGCTCCACCTCGGCGCCGTCGCCTCCGCGCCTCTCCTCACGGTTCTGACCTACCGGCCGGAGGCGGCGAGCGAGACCCTGCGGCGCGGCGTCGCGCGGATCGCGCGGGCGGGTGAGGCGATCGAGATCGACCTCGCGCCGCTCGAGCCGCACGACGCCCGCGCTCTTGCGGTCGATGCCGGCCTCGTCGACCAGCCCGACACGCTCGCCGAGCTCATCGAGCTGGCCGAGGGAAGCCCGTTCTTCGTGCTCGAGCTGGCTCGGAGCGCCGCGTCAGGAGGTCGGATGCAGCTGGGGACCCGGCACGAGGCGATCGCAGCTCGCTTCACCGATCTGGACGACGGCTCGACCGCGATCCTCCGTCGGCTGGCACTCGCCGGAGACGACCTCGACCTGCGCAGCGTCCTCGCATTCACCGGGTGCGACGAGGATGAGGCCTTCGCCGTGCTCGACCGCGCCCTTTCGTCCGGAGTGCTGGTGGTGGCGGAGGGTCGGTATCGCTTCGGACACGAGCTCGTGCGTCAGGCGATGATCGCGGAGATCGCGCCACACCATCAGGTGGCCATCCACCGAGATGCCGCCCGACACCTCGTGGATCTGGACGGATCCCCGGCCGTCATCGCTGGACACTGGATCGCTGGCGACCGACCAGGTCAGGCGGTTCCGTGGCTCCTGGTTGCGGCGCGACGCTCGGTCGACCTGGCGGCCTACCGTGACGCCTTGGACTACCTCGACCCGCTGCTGCGCCACGACCCGACGCACGTCGCCGCCCTGCTGCTTCGCGCTGAGTCGCTCGAAGCCCTGGGAGAGAGAGCAGCACTGCCGACGTACGCGGAGGCGGCTCGGGCCGCCGGCGAGGAGGCCTCGCACGAGATCGTTCCCCGCCAGGCGTTGGCCCAGATCAAGCAGGGCGACCCAGCCGGAGCCCTGCGCACGTTGGGCGACGCGCGTCCTGTCACGGTCGAGGGCCGTCTCGCCCTGGCGTTGACCCTCTCCGGTGCCGCAGCGCTGGGATTCGGCGACCCCGAGGTCGGGGCGGCCAAGGCCGCCGAGAGCCGGCGCCTCGCCCTCGACACCGGCGACTCGGCGTCCCTCGTCATCGCCTCGTGGGCCAATGCGGCCGCGGCGCATGCTCGCGGCGAGCTGCGCGGCAGCGTGCGCATCGATCTCGACGAGACGCACGACCTGCCGAGCCTGGCGGTCCATGTCTTCGACGGACAGCTGTGCATCACGCAGCGCCTCCTCTACGGAGCCCGTCCCTACGACGATGTCATCGCCTTCGCGGACTCGCTCGGGGCCGAGGCCGAACGACTCGGCGCTGCCCGCGGACACGCCTTTGCCAGGACCCTGGGAGGGGAGGCCAATCTGCTCGCTGGCCGCCTCGACGAGGCGGACGTCGGCCTGGCCGACGGCGAGCGCCTTCACCACGCCATCGCTGCGTCAGCGGGTGAGGCGTTCTCGCTCCAGCGGCGGGCCGAGGTCGCGATCCAGCGGGGCCACGACGCCGACGCCCGGGTGATGCTGGACGACGCGCTCGCCCTGGCGCAGGAGTCCGAGGTCGGCTTCCACCTGTTCGACCGCATCTACGGCGCGCGCATCGTCGCCGCCGGATCGCCGGAGGCCGGTCTCGCGGCGCTGGAGGCTGCAGAGGACGCAGTTCTCGGCCCGGCAGAGACCTGTCCGGGGTGCCGCATCACCTTCGCGGTGCCCGCAGCCATCGCAGCAGCTCGCGCCGGCGACCTGACCCGCGCTGCCGCCTACGAGCAGTCCACGGTGTTCCTCGCAGAGGTCGTGATGCGGCTCCCGGCGTGGCACGCCGCGCTTGACGAGGTGCGCGGACACATCGCGATGGCCGAGGACGATCGGCCCCGGGGACGGGCCCACTTCTCCCGAGCCAGCGAGGTCTACCGGCAGGCCGAACAACCCCTCGACGAAGCACGGTGCCGCAAGCTGGCCATCGGCGACCATTGACCTGATCTGTGCGCTTCGGTCAGGCGGAGAGGCCCAGCAGCTTCATCCGGGCGGCGTGCGCCTCGGTGAGGCGGGTGAACATGCGCCCGATGCCGGCCAGGTCCATGCCGGGATGGTCGATGCCTCCCACCAGGACGGTGCTCAGGGCATCGCGCTCGGCCACGACCATCTGCGCCTGGCTGAGCGCCTCGCCCATCAACCGCCGACCCCACAGCGCCAGCCGGCCACCCACGCGCGGGTCCCTCTCGATGGCGCCACGCACGGCGTCGACGACGAACTCGGAGTGGCCCGTGCCCGACAACGTCTCGAGCACCAGCTCGCGGGTCTGCGGATCCAGATAGGCCGCGATCTCACGGTAGAAGTCGGCCGCGAGTCCGTCGCCGACATAGGCCTTGACCAACCCCTCGAGCCAGTCGCTCGGCGTGGTCTGGCGGTGGAACCGGTCGAAGATGTCGGCGAAGGAGTCGATGAACGGGTACGGGTCCTGCCCCATCTCGACCAGCCGGTCACGGAGCTTCTCGAAGTGGTCCCACTCCGCGGCCATCATGGCCAGGATCTCGACCTTGGTGGCCAGATCGGGGGACATCGCGGCGTCCTCGGCCAAGCGCTCGCAGGCGCTGACCTCGCCGTACGCGAGGATCCCGATCAGCTCCAGGATCCCGGTGCGGTACTGGACGTCTTCTGAGTCGTCGTCGGCCATGGGCGGCACACTATCGCCCCGGGCGAGCGACCTCAGGCCGACCGACCGAGGAAGGCCAGCACCCGCTCCTGCTCCGTGACCTCGGGGCCCACCTGGACCGCTCGTACTGGGGTCAGGCGGTCGTGAAACCACCGTAGGACCATTCACCGACATTCCAGGCGTTAGACTGGGGATGCCCTCTGGGCCGTATCTCCGTCGCGAGGTCTCGTACGTCTGTCTCGAGAATCGTCACGACACGTACTGAGAATTCCATCGCCCCCTCACGATTTGAGACCCTTGTGACCACGTTCACCGACCTGGGCGTCATGCCCGAGATCGCCGAAGCCCTCACCGACGTCGGCATCACCTCCCCGTTTCCCATCCAGGAGATGACCCTGTCGGTCGCCCTGATGGGAACCGACCTGATCGGTCAGGCCCGCACCGGCACCGGCAAGACCCTCGCCTTCGCGATCCCGGTCATCCAGCGCACCGTCGCGCCGCACGACCCCGACTACGACCAGCTGGCCGCGCCCGGCAAGCCGCAGGCCCTGATCGTGGCCCCGACTCGTGAGCTCGCCATCCAGGTCGGTGGCGACGTCGCCACCGCCTCGGCCAAGCGCGGCACGCGGAGCCTGCTCATCTACGGCGGCGTCGGCTACGACCCGCAGCTGGACGCGCTGACCGAAGGCGTCGACATCGTCATCGGCACCCCCGGCCGATTGCTCGACCTGGCCAACCGCGGCGCGCTCGACCTCTCGCACGTCAAGTCAGTCGTGCTCGACGAGGCCGACGAGATGCTCGACCTCGGCTTCCTGCCCGATGTCGAGTCGCTGCTGTCGCGCACCCCCGAGACCCGCCAGACCATGCTGTTCTCGGCCACGATGCCCTCGGCCATCGTCTCGCTGGCGCGCAAGCACATGCGTCACCCCATGAACATCCGGGCCGAGAGCCAGGACGCCGGCCAGACGGTGCCCACCACCTCGCAGTTCGTGTGGCAGGCGCACGAGATGGACAAGGCCGAGGTCCTCGCCCGGATCCTGCAGGCCGACGACGTCGCACGCGTCATCATCTTCACGCGCACCAAGCGAACGGCCCAGCGCGTGGCCGACGATCTGATCGACCGCGGCTTCCCGGCCGCGCCGCTGCACGGTGACATGGCGCAGCCCGCCCGCGAGAAGGCGCTCAACCGGTTCCGCGAGGGCAAGGTCAACACCCTGGTGGCCACCGACGTCGCCGCCCGCGGCATCGACGTCACCGACGTCAGCCACGTCATCAACTACAACTGCCCCGAGGACGACAAGACCTACGTGCACCGCATCGGTCGCACCGGCCGGGCCGGCAAGTCCGGCATCGCGGTCACGTTCGTCGACTGGGCGGACCTGACCCGCTGGAAGCTGATCAACAAGGCGCTGGACCTGCCTTTCGAGGAGCCGGTCGAGACGTACTCCACGTCGGACCACCTGTTCCACGACATGGCCATCGATCGCTCGGTCAAGGGCCGGCTCAAGCCGCCGAGCCCCAAGGAGCCCCGCGACAACGACCGCGGCGGCAACCGTGGCGGCCGTGGTGGCCAGGGCGGCCAGGGCGGCCAGGGCAGCGGACGTCCGCGCCAGGGTGGCTCCGGCTCGTCCGACGCCAACGCGAACAGCGACGGACCCCGCAAGGAGGGGACCAGCAACAACCGCAACCGGCGTCGCCGCAACCGCACCCGCTCCGGCGAGACGGTCGCCAAGTCCGAATAACGCTGACGAGTCACTCCGGTCCCGACCAGGAGTCAACCGGGGTGACTCCCCAGCGGGTCCGCAGTGACTCGCGAGCGGGCTAGTGCGCGAGCAGCACCTTCGCGACCTCGCGGTAGGCCTCGGCGCCCTTGTGCCTGCTGGCCGTCGACAGCACGGTTCGACCGATCGCCGGGGCCTCAGCGAATCGGATCGACTTGGGAATGGCCGGTTCGATGATCGGCAGGTCGTAGGTCTCGGAGATCGCGGCCAGCACGTTCTGGGCGTGCCGGGTGCGCCCGTCGTACATCGTCGGCAGCACGCCCACGATCGTCAACGACGAGTTGATGAACTTCTTGACGTCGTGGATCGTGTCGAGCAGCTGGCCGACGCCGCGGTGCGACAGCGTCTCGGCCTGCAGCGGGATGAGCACCTGCTGGGCTGCCGAGAGCGCTCCGACGGTGAGCACGCCCAGGCTGGGCGGGCAGTCGATCAGGATCATGTCGTAGTCGGCCGAGATCTTGTCCAGCGCGACCCGGAGCCGCTGCTCGCGGCCGGTGCGGGACACCAGGGCCTCCTCGACCTGGGTCAAGGTGATGCTGGCGGGCATCAGGTGCATGCCGTCCTCGGTGACCAGGACGGCCTCGCCGGGAGGGCTGGTGCCGAGCAGCACCTCCCCCACCGTGACGTCGAGCTCCTCAGGATCGATGCCCAGCGAGAAGGTCAGACTGCCCTGCGGATCGAGGTCGACCAGCAGCACGCGTTCGCCCAGCTCGACCAGCGCAGCCCCCAGGGAAGCAACCGTGGTGGTCTTAGCGACCCCGCCCTTTTGGTTCGCCACCGCGATCGTCGTCGTCACGAGCGCCATTGTGCCATCGCGCCCACCCGAAGTGACACGCGTCTCACACGTTTCGAGGCCTAGTCACCGCTGCCTGAGTGCCCCGGGTTTGGCATGCTGACTCCATGACGCGTCGCGCACTGGTCACGGGTGCCACCTCCGGAATCGGCAACTCCTTCGCCCGCACGCTGGCCGCTGAGGGCCACGACCTGGTGATCGTGGCCCGCAGCACCGATCAGCTCGAGCAGGTGGCGACCGATCTGCGGGCCAGGCACCAGGTCGGCGTCGAGGTCATCACGGCTGATCTGAGCACCCGACCCGGCATGGACGCCGTGTCCGTCCGCCTGACCGCCACATCGGACCCGGTCGACCTGTTGGTCAACAACGCTGGCTCGTCGATGGCCGGCTGGTTCGGAACCACCGACATCGCCGACGAGGACAGCCAGCTGGACCTGCTGGTGCGTGCGCCCATGCACCTGATGGACGCCGCCATCAAGTCGATGGCCGGACGCGGCGGCGGCGCGATCATCAACGTGGCGAGCGTGGCCGCCTTCACCCCGCGCGGCGCCTACTCGGCACACAAGGCCTGGCTGGTCAATCTGTCGCGCTGGGCCGATCTGCACTACGACGACGTCAACATCTCCGTGCAGGCGCTGTGTCCCGGTTTCGTGCGCACCGAGTTCCACCAGCGCGGCCAGATGGACATCAGCGGTGTGCCGCGGTGGATGTGGCTCAAGCCCGACTACGTCGTGAAGAAGTCCCTGAAGGATCTGGACAAGGACAAGGCCCTGTCGGTGCCGTCCCTGCGATACAAGGTGCTGGCCACGTTGGCGCAGTACATGCCCAAGCCCCTGGTCACCCGGATGGCCAGGCGCGGCCGATGAGCATCCCCCGCACCCTGCTGCTCCCGCCGGAGGTCGTCGTCTCGACCGTCGACACCGACCGCGGGTCCTTTGCCGCGCACCGCGTCACGCCCACCTCCACTCCGCGAGCCCACGTGCTGCTGGTCCCCGGCTGGACGGGATCGAAGGAGGACTTCACCCCGTTGCTCTCCCCCCTGGCGGCCGCTGGGTTCGCGGCCACCGCCTTCGACCAGCGCGGACAGTTCGAGACGCCCGGGTCGACGGACGCCGACGACTACACGCTGTCGAGTCTGGCCGCCGATGCTGCCGCTGTCTCCAGCGCCATCGGGTTCGAGACGTCCCACCTGCTAGGACACTCCTTCGGCGGTCTGGTGGTGCAGCAGGCCGTCGTCGACGCCCCTGCTCGTTGGACGTCCCTGAGCCTGCTGTCCACCGGTCCCGGCGCTCTCGGCGACTCGCCCGCTCGACCGCTGAACCAGATCGTGCAGGCCCTTGGAACGGTCCCCCTCGATCAGATCCACGCGATGCGCGAGCAGGGTGTGCAGCGGCCCGACGACATCGCCGACTTCCTGCTCCGCAGATTCACCAGCAACAGCGAGACGTCACTCAAGGCCATGACGCAGCACCTGCTCGACGCACCCGACCTCATCGCCGCGGTCCTCGCCACCGGCGTGCCGTGCTGGGTCGGCCGTGGAGTCGATGACGACGCGTGGCCGCACGACCAGCAGTCCCACATGGCGAAACGCCTGGGAACGACCGTCCACGTCGTGGCAGGCTCGGCGCACTCCCCCGCCATTGAAAACACCCCAGGCCTGATCGAGGCCTGGCTGCCCTTCCTGGAGAAGCACTCATGACCGACGCACCCGTTACCCGCGGCTTCACGGGCCGCCGACGCGCGGCGGACCCCGGAAAGCTGCCACCGGGGCAGTACGACGTCGGTGACAACTGGCCCGTGCTGTCCGCCGAGGTGACACCCGCGGTCCGCACCGACGAGTGGTCGCTGACCATCGACGGCGCCGTGGAGTCCCAGCGCACGTGGGACTGGTCGGCCCTTCGCGCCCTGCCGCACGGCAGGTTCGATGGCGACATCCACTGCGTCACCACCTGGTCGAAGTTCGACATGACCTTCAGGGGGGTCAGCGTCGACGTGCTGCTCGATGCCGCGGCCCCCACGGACGAGGCCGCCTACGTCATCGCCCACACGGCCAGCGGATACACCACCAACCTGCCGCTCTCCGACCTCCGCGGCGGGAAGGCG
>JBBSKV010000039.1:0-9781 GCA_038255955.1 Propionibacteriales bacterium | reverse complement strand
GGCGCAGCGGAAGGCGGGTCTGTTCCCCGACGGCAGCGTCGCGCCGAAGTCGAAGTCGAAGGCGGCCAAGAAGGGCGCCAACAAGGGTCCCGGCAACCCGCAGCGCGCAGCACGCTGAGTGAAGGCGGCTCGTGCCGGTGAGTGCTCCAGATAGGCTCACCGGCATGAGCCGACTCATGCTGCTGGACAGCGCCAGCATGTACTTTCGTGCGTTCTTCGGCGTGCCCGACTCGATGCAGGCGCCCGATGGCACGGTGGTCAACGCCGTGCGCGGCATGGTCGACTTCGTGGCCACCCTGGCCGAGCAGTACCGTCCCACGGGCATCGTGGCCTGCTGGGACGACGACTGGCGGCCGCAGTGGCGGGTCGACCTGATCGAGACCTACAAGACCCAGCGGCTGGACGAGTCGGGCGCCGAGGCGGACACCACCGGTGGTCTGCTCGGGCCACAGGTTCCGCTGATCGCCGAGGCCATGGGGTTGCTCGGCATCCCGGTTCTCGGTGCCCCCGAGGCCGAGGCCGACGACATCATCGGAGCGCTCGCCGCTGGTGCGGACGGCCCGGTCGACGTCGTGACCGGCGACCGTGACCTCTTCCAGGTCGTGGACGACCAGCGTCAGGTCCGGGTGCTCTACACCGCTCGGGGGGTGGCCAAGCACGACGTGGTCGATGCCGGATGGCTGCGCGACAAGTACGGCGTCGGACCCGATCAGTACGTCGACTTCTCCGTCATGCGCGGCGATGCCTCCGACGGACTGCCCGGCGTGGCCGGCATCGGCGAGAAGACGGCTGCCGTGCTGCTGGCCGAGTTCGGTGACCTGGACGGCATCGTGGCCGCCGCGCACGACGAGACGTCGTCCATCAAGCCGCGCGTGCGGGCCAACCTGCTGTCCTCGGGTGAGTACATCACCGCCGCCCGAGAGGTGGTCACGGTCCGCACCGACATCGTCCCGCCGGCTGAGTACGTGCTCGAACCGCTCGACGACGACCAGCAGCAGGCGTTCCGGGCCTTCGGCGAGACATGGGGGCTCGGCGGCTCGGTCGATCGGGTCCTGACCGCGCTCAGAGGCTCGTGACACTGCTGTAGGACACGACCCCGTGGCGCAGCTCGTCGAGGGCACGGCGAGCGGTGTCACGCAGCGGGCCGGGGCCCGAAGCGTCGGCGATCTGTGCCACGACGTCGATCAGCTGCTTCATGGCCCGCACGAAGTCGCCGGCCGCCATCTCGGTGTCCCCCAGCACGCTGTCGAGCGTGGCGCCGTTGCACCACTCCCACACCGCCTGCGCGAATCCGAAGTCCGGCCGGTGCAGAAAGGCCAGCTTGTTCTCACGCTCGAGCCGCTCCAGATCCGCGCAGAGGCGGGTCATCGAGTCAGCCACGTGGCGCACGGCACCGGTGGGCAGACGTGGCGAGGCGGCGTCGTCGTCGCGGCGCGCCTGATAGGTCAACCCGCTCGCCACCGCTGCCAGCTCGGCCGGGTCGAGCCCGGCCCAGATGTCGTCGCGCAGGCACTCGCTGACCAGCAGGTCGAGCTCGCTGTACAGCCGGGTGAGGCGCTCGCCTTCCGGCGTGACGACGTCCCCGTCCAGATAGCCCAACGTGTCCAGCACGTGGCAGACCCGGTCGAACTGACGCGCCACGGTGTTCGTGCGCTGCTCGATGCGACCGCGCTGGTTCTTGGTGTCCCGCTCCAGCTTGAGGTACCGCTCGGCCCAGCGCGCGTGCGCTTCGCGGTCCGGGCACTCGTGGCAGGGGTGCTCGCGCAGCTTGCGGCGCAGCTCCTCGATGCGTGGATCGACAGGATTCTCGCGATACGGCTTGGTCGAACGCACCTCACCGTGCGGAACCCGGTTGCGCAACGTCGACGCGAGATCGCGCCGCTGCTGCGGGTCACGAGCGTTGAACGACTTGGGGATGCGCACCGTCGTGAGCGGCTGGACGGGCGTGGGGAAATCGATCATCGCCAGGCGTCGGGCGTGCCGGTTGGCGGTCAGCACCAGGGGTCGGGGGCCGTCACGATCACCGGTCGAGCCGGGATCGATGACGACCGCGAGGCCGGACCACTTGCCGGCTGGCACGTGGATCACGTCGCCGCGCTTCAGGCGGGTCAGCGACACGAGCGCGGCCTGGCGGTCGTCGGACCGCTTGGACTTGACGCCGGACGCCTCGAGATCACTGATCTCGCGACGGAACGACGCATACTCCATGAAGTCGCCGCGATCGCACTGCGCCGAGTCCCGGTAGCCCGCGAGCGCGTCATCGGACTTGCGGATCTTCCGGGCCATCTCGACGACGCCACGATCGGCCTGGAACTGCGCGAAGGACTGCTCCAGCAGATCGCGGGCCACCTCGCGGCCCACCTGGCCGACCAGGTTGATCGCCATGTTGTACGACGGCTGGAACGAGGAGTTCAGCGGAGACGTGCGGGTGGAGGCCAGGCCGGCGACCTGCCGCGGGTCGAGTCCCGCCTGCCACAGCACGACGGCGTGACCCTCGACGTCGATGCCGCGCCGGCCGGCGCGACCGGTCAGCTGGGTGTACTCCCCCGGTGTCACGTTGGCGTGCGTCTCGCCGTTCCACTTGGTCAGCTTCTCGATGACCACGGAGCGGGCCGGCATGTTGATGCCGAGGGCGAGGGTCTCGGTGGCGAAGATCGCCTTGATCAGGCCACGGCTGAACAGATCCTCGACGCACTCCTTGAATGTCGGCAGCATGCCCGCGTGGTGCGAGGCGATGCCGCGCACCAGTGCTTCGCGGAAGTCGTGGAAGCCCAGCACGTGCAGGTCCTCGTCCGGCAGGTGTGCGCAGGCGGCGTCGACGGTCCGCGCGATCTCGATGCGCTCATCGGTGGTGGTGAGGTCCAGCCGGGCGTCGAGGCACTGCTGAACCGCAGCCGCGCAGCCTGCGCGGCTGAAGATGAACACGATGGCCGGGAGCAGTCCCTCCGCGTCCAGGCGCTCCACGATGTCGACGCGACTGGGCGCGCGGTGCCGCGTGCGGGGACGTTTGCCGCCCTTGCCGGGTCGGCTCTTCTGGGTGCGGGAGAACTGCCAGTCCTCGCGGGCGATCTTCTCCAGCTGGCGGTTGACCTGGCTGCCGTCGCCGTCGCCCTCGAACAGCGGGAACATCTTGCGTCCCACCAGCACGTGCTGGTGCAGCGGGACAGGCCGGCGTTCCTCGACGATCGTGACGGTGTCGCCGCGGACCGCGGTCAGCCACTCGCCGAACTCCTCGGCGTTCGAGACGGTGGCCGACAGCGAGATGACCGACACCGACTCGGGCAGGTGGATGATGACCTCCTCCCAGACGGCGCCGCGGAACCGATCGGCGAGGTAGTGCACCTCGTCCATCACCACGTAGCCGAGCCGGTCGAGGGTGCGGGACCCGGCGTACAGCATGTTGCGGAGGACCTCGGTGGTCATGACCACGATGGGCGCCTCGCCGTTGATCGTGTTGTCACCGGTGAGCAGGCCGACCTGATCAGCACCGTGCATCTGCACCAGATCGTTGAACTTCTGGTTCGACAAGGCCTTGATGGGCGTGGTGTAGAAGCACTTGCGGTTCGTGGCGAGCGCGACGTGGACTGCGAACTCCCCCACGATCGTCTTGCCGGAGCCGGTGGGAGCCGCCACCAGCACGCCATGGCCGTCCTCGACCTCGCGGCACGCCTGCAGCTGGAAGTCGTCGAGACCGAAGCTGTAGCGGTCCCGGAACTGCGCCAGGTGGGGATGGGTCCGATCCGCCCGCGAACGCGCGTAGGCCTCCGCCGGGGTGCTCATGCCCCCAGCCTATTGGGTCAGGGCACGAAGACCTGGAGCGAAGCCGGGCGGACGCGGATCGTGCGGGGCAGGGCACCCAGGCGCTCGCCATCGCCGTAGGCGACGATGCCCGCGGACTGCAGTGTCACCCGGCGCACCCGGTGGCGTTCGAACTGCGGCAGCGACGTGTGCGTGCCCCGGTACAGCTGGGGGAAGACCCTCAAGAGCTTGGGCTTGCTGACGGGGTTGATGATCACGACGTCCAGCAGTCCGTCATCCACCTCGGCACCCTCACAGATGCGCAGCCCCCCACCGAACGAGGGGCCGTTGCCGACGGCCACCAGCATCGCCTGACGCTGCAGCACCTGCTCGTCGTCGAGGGTGATGGTGAACTCCAACGGCGTGAAGGTACGCAGCTCGGCGATCATGGCCAGGTGGTACTTCATGTTCCCGCGGGGCCACCGCATGGCGTTGGCCCGCTCGTTGACCAGGGAGTCGAAGCCCGAGGCCACGACGGTGGCCACGAGGGTGGACTCCGGTCCGACCTCGGCCAGGTCGATGCGGCGGGTGCTCCCCCGCAGGATCACGTCGATCGCCTGATCGGGATGCTTCACCGGCAGGTTCAACGTGCGGGCCAGGTCGTTGCCGGTGCCAGCCGGCAGCAGGCCGAAGGTCAGATCGGTGTCGGCCAGCTGATCCAGGACCGCATGGGCGGCTCCGTCGCCGCCCACGACCAGCACGGCGTCGAGACCACGGGCGATGGCGTGCCGGAGCTCGTCGTGGGCCGTGGTGGCGTCATCGCCCTGGATGATCTGGGCCTGGTGGCCGGCGGTGGTCAGCCGATCATGGGCATGGGCGCCGATCTGCGCTCCCCGTCGTTTTCCGGAGGTCGGGTTGACCACGATCGCACAGCGCATGGGTGCACCCTAGTCGTCGAGCGAGGACAGCTCGTCGTCGCCGATGTCCGCTGCCGTGGCGCGCTTGCGCCGACGGTCGCTGACCTTGGCGATCGCTTCGGCCAGCAGGTACAGGACGGTCATCGGCGCCGCGAGGAACAGCATCGTCAGCGGGTCCGTGGTGGGCGTCGCGATCGCAGCGAACACGAAGATCCCGATGATGATCCACGGCCGGGCGCCGGCGAGCTGCTTGGCGCTGACGATGCCCAGCCGGTTCAAGATCGTGACGACCAGCGGTATCTCGGCGGCCACGCCGAACACCAGCATCATGCGCACCACGAAGTTCAGGTACTCCGCGCCGGTGAGCAGCGAGCCCCAGCCATCGGGCACGAAGCCGATCAGGACCAGGATCGCCTTGGGCAGCACGAGGAAGCCCACGTAGGCTCCCCCGACGAACAGCGGGGCCCCGGTGGCGGTCAGCAGCAGGGCCCATCGCTTCTCCGCGCGATGCAGCGCGGGCAGCACGAAGGCCCAGATCTGCCACAGCCAGAACGGACTGGACATCAGCAGACCGACGATCAGCGAGATCTTGAGCTGGAAGGTGAACGCTCCACCCACACCGGTCAGGACCAGATCCGTCTCGATCCCCTTGGCCTCCAGCTGGGGGCGGATCGTGTCGTACGGGTCCGACATCCACTCCAGGATGGGTTCGTAGAAGATCCACGCCAGGATCGTGCCGGCGACGATGAACAGGACGCCCTTGGTGAGGCGCGATCGCAGCTCACGCAGGTGGTCCATCAGCGGCATCGTGCCGCCGACCTCTTCCACGTGGGTCAGGCCTGTTCGGGCTTCTCGACGCGCTTGACCTCGGGGGCGGCCTCGATCTGCGGCGTCTCATCGGTCTTGTCGTCGTCGTCGTCGAGGCCCTTGACCTCGGTCTTGAAGATGCGCAGCGCCTTGCCGGAGCCGCGCGCCAGCTCGGGCAGCTTCTTGCCGCCGAACAGCAGCACGACGATGCCGAGGATGACCAGGATCTCGGTGGGTCCGATTCCCTTCATGGCAGGTGCTCGATTCCGCTAGACAACAGATTCACCTTCATCGTACGCGTCCAGTGCGTGGCGGGCGGCGTCAACCACCTCGGCGCGCAGGTCGGCCGGCTCGAGAACCGCGACCGAGCCGGCGTTGCGCAGCACCAGGCGACGCAGCCAGCCCCAGTCGGCGCCGAACAGCTTGGCGGTCCACACGCCGCGGTCGTCCTGCTCCACCAGCTCGACCGGGTAGTACTCGGTCATCCAGTGCGCTCCGGGGTGCAGCTCGACCAGGGCGTACGGCGTCTGCTGGCCCACGGTGAACATGCCGTCGGTGACGTCCCGAGAGGCTGCGTCGTGATCCTCGGCGGGAACACCGGTCATCTCGGCGGCGACGACTCGGTCGAGGCGGAAGAACCGCAGGTCCTCGGCGGTCAGGCACCACGCCTCCAGGTAGAGCTTGCCGCGCTCGGTGAACACGCGGCGCGGATCAACCTCGCGCGTGCTCTGCTCGTCGCGGGTCTCGGTGGCGTAGACCATGGCGAGCCGTTGTCCCTCGGCCAGTGCCCGCACCACCGTGTGGTGGATGGTGGGGTCCACCTCCTGGTCGAGCACGACGTCGACCGGGGCGTGCACCGTGTCGCCCATCGCGGACTCCAGCTTGGCCAGCGCCGAGTCGATCACGATCAGCTCGTCGCCTGCGGCCGAGGCTCGCAGGGTGCGCAGGGCGACGATCAGCGCGGCGCCCTCCTGACCGGAGATGCGCAGCGGGCGCGACATGAACTCGGCGTCGCGGATGTGCACGACCCCGTCGTCCTCCAGCGCCGTGAGGTCGACGTCGATCAGCTCGCCGGCGAACTCCCCCACCCCGGTGAACATCAGCAGCTTGAGATCGTCGCGGATCTGCTTGGGAGTGACCCCGAACTCCCGCGCGACGTCGTTGACCGGCACACCGTCGTTGCTCTGCAGGTACGGGACCATCGCGAGCATGCGCAGCACCTGGTTCTGCGACCGGCTCACCGCAGTGTCCCCAGCGTTCCGGCGACGGCGGTGCGCAGCTGCGCGATGACGGCCTGACGCACCTGCGGTGGCGCGACGGCGACGACATCGGGTCCGTACGACGCGATCTCGGCGGCGAGCTGGTGGGTGGAGTGGAAGCTGATCTCGACCTCGTCGAAGTCGTCGGGTCCCGGCTCGACCCGCAGGGCGCTGCGACGCAACGACTGGCCTCGGCCACGGCGGATGCGCACGTGCGCGGTCTGCTCGGGTTCCGGCTCGAACAGCGACCGGGCGACCCGGCGCATGTCGGTGCCCTCGGGAACCTCGTACGCCCCGGCCGGACCGATGGGCTCGACGTCGCCGCGGACTCGCGAGACACGGAACAGCCGCGGCGCCTGCCGATCCAGGTCGAATCCGCCGACGTACCAGCGGTCGCGCCAGGACACGATGCCCCACGGCTGGAGGTGCCGTTCCATCGCGTCGCCGCCCGGACGGGCATAGCTGAACGAGATCGGCACACGTCGGGTCGCGGCGTCCCACATCGCGTCGAACGCGGGCTCGTCGGTGGACAGTCGGGGTTCGGCCATGCGCAGCACGCTGGTGTCGACGTCGACACCGATCGACTTCAGCTTGATGAGCGCTGTCGTGGACTCGGTGGCGAGCCCCGCGTGCTCCCACACCTGCGTGGCCAGACCGATGACGGCCGCCTCCTCGCGGGTCAGCTCCACGTCGGCGAGCTCGGCGGTGTCACGAGAGATGCGGTAGCCCTGCTCGTCACCGAAGAACGGGTCGTGTGAGCCGACCTGGACGGTGATGCCCAGCTCACGCAGATCTTCCTTGTCGCGCTCGAACATCCGGTCGAAGGCCGCGGGCGTGCTGGCGTCGCGGTAGTCACCGATCGACTGCCTGATCTGCGCCTTGGTGAGGAACTGCCGGCTGACCAGCAGCAGGAAGATGAGATTCATCAACCTCTCGGTCTTGCGTGCGGCCATGCAGTGAATATGTCAGGAAGCGTCGAGCAAGTCGATTGCGAAGACCAGCGTGTCGCCGCCCTTGATGTCGGGCTCGCGACCTTCGTCGCCGTAGGCGGTGTCGGACGGGCAGACCAGCACCACGCGGCTGCCGACCTTCTGGCCCTCGAGCAGATCGGTCCAGCAGTCGATCAGCTGGCCCTTGGTCAGCTGGAACGAGGCGGGGGTTCCGCGCGACCACGACGAGTCGAACACCTTGCCGTCGGGATACACCTGTCCGACGTACTGGACGCTGAGCGTCTGATCGGCCTTGACCTTCGGGCCATCGCCCTCGATGAGGACGTCCACGCTCTGCTTGGTCGGCTTCTTGGCGGTGTCGTCGGTCGCGACGAACTTCGACGGCTGCTTCTCATCGTCGAGCTTCAGCTCCGGCAGGTCCGACGGCAGGTCCTTTGACTCGCCCTTCGCCGACGTGGGGACCATGGACACTAGGTCGAACACGAACACCATCGTGTCGTCGGCCAGCAGATCGAGCTCCTTGCGGTCCTGACCGAAGCCGTCCTTCGGGGAGATGGCCACCAGGACGCGCGAACCGATCTTCTGCTGCTCCAGCGCGGTGATGAAGCCCTGCAGGATGCTGGACTTGTCGAGGGTGAAGGTGGCTGGCGCCCCGGCCGCGAACGAGCTGTCGAACTGCGTGCCGGTGCGGCCGTTGACCGCGAGGTAGTTGACCTTGACGGTGTCGCCGGCCTTGACGGCCTCGCCGCCACCCTCCTCGATGACCTTGGTCTCGGTGCTCTTGGTGGCGAACCCCTTGGCAACGGTGACCTTCGGGGTGGAGGCCTTGGACACCTTGATGGCGTCGAGCCCCTTTCCATCGGCCGAGGAGTCCTCACTTCCGCAGGCTGACAGCAGCAGCACGGCGGACAGGACCGAGACGACAATGCGGTTCACAGACAGGACCTTTGGGATGGGCGCAAGAACGTCGCCATCGTATCCGGGGCGAACAACCCGCCTACATGCCGTCGATCAGCCGCTGCACCCGTTCGTCGTGGGACCGGAAGGGGTCCTTGCACAGCACGGTTCGCTGGGCCTGGTCGTTGAGCTTGAGGTGCACCCAGTCGACGGTGAAGTCGCGGCGGCGCTCTTGTGCCCGCTTGATGAAGTCGCCGCGCAGCCGGGCACGGGTGGTCTGCGGCGGGATGGACTTGGCGGCGAAGACGTCCAGGTCCCGGGTCACCCGGGAGACGGCGCCCTTGCGCTCCAGCAGGTAGAACAGCCCGCGGTCGCGGCGGATGTCGTGATACGCCAGATCCAGCTGGGCGATGCGCGGATCGGCCCAGCTCATGTCGTGGGTGGTGCGGTAACGGTCCAGCAGCTTGTACTTGATGACCCAGTCGATCTCCCGCTCGACCAGCGACAGGTCCTCGGACTCGACCGCCTTGAGCGTCCGCTCCCAGAGATCGAGGGCACGGGTGATGGTGGGCGTGTGCAGACCGTGCCGATCGACGAACTCCGCGGCCTTGCCGAAGTACTCTGCCTGGATCTCCAGCGCGGACAGCTCCCGGCCGTTGGCCAGCAGCACCTTGCGGCGACCGGTCATGTCGTGCGAGATCTCGCGGATGGCCCGGATGGGGTTGTCCAGGGTCATGTCGCGCATCGAGACCCCGGCCTCGATCATCCGCAGCACCAGATCGGTCGTGGCGACCTTGAGCAGGGTCGTCGTCTCGCTCATGTTGGAGTCGCCGACGATCACGTGCAGGCGGCGGAACCGCTCAGCATCGGCGTGCGGCTCGTCGCGGGTGTTGATGATGGGCCGTGAACGGGTGGTGGCGCTGGAGACGCCCTCCCAGATGTGGTCGGCGCGCTGGCCGATCGAGAACACGGTGCCGCGTGGGGTCTGCTGGACCTTGCCCGCGCCGCAGATGATCTGGCGCGACACCAGGAACGGGATGAGGACGTCGGCCAGGCGGCTGAACTCCCCGCCGCGACCGACCAGGTAGTTCTCGTGGCAGCCGTAGGAGTTCCCGGCGGAGTCGGTGTTGTTCTTGAAGAGGAAGACCTCACCGGTGACCCCCTCCTCGCGCAGCCGCGCCTCGGCGTCGATGGCCAAGCCCTCGAGGATGCG
>JBBSKV010000038.1:0-9857 GCA_038255955.1 Propionibacteriales bacterium | reverse complement strand
GTCGACGTCGCCGAACAGGGTCGGCCGGTAGTACGGACCGCCGAGGTCGGCGCTGAGCTCGGTGTTGGGTTCACCGCCGAGCAGCACGGTGGCCCCGTCGGCGCGCGCACGCTGCACGAAGCCGTCGACCTTCTCCAGGTGGACGGCGTGGATCGAGGGCCCGATGTCGGTGGTGTCGTCGCGCGGATCGCCCTGCCGCAGGGCGGAGGCCCGCTGCACGAACTTCTCGACGAAGGCGTCGCGGATCGGCTCCTCCACCAGCAGCCGGGTGCCGGACAGGCAGACCTGGCCCGCGTTGTCGTACTGCTCCACCGCGTTCTCGACCGCCAGGTCGAGGTCGGCATCGGCGAAGACCACGAAGGGCGACTTGCCCCCCAGCTCGAACGAGACGGGGGTCAGGTTGGCGGCGGCGGCCGCAGCGATCGACTTGGCCGTCGGCACGGATCCGGTGAACGAGATGCGGGCGACACCGGGATCGGCCACCAGCGGCGCCCCGACCTCCGGACCCAGTCCCTGCACCACGTTGAGGACCCCGTCGGGGAGGCCGGCCTCGTGCGCGATGTCGGCCAGCAGCGACGCTGTCAGGGGCGAGAACTCCGAGGGCTTCAGCACCACGGTGTTGCCGGCCGCCAGGGCCGGGGCGACCTTCCAGGTGGCCAGCATCAGGGGCGCGTTCCACGGCGAGATCAGGACGCAGACCCCGGCGGGATCCCAGCTGACGTGATTGCGGTGCCCGCGGGTCTCGAAGTCCTCGTGTCCGAGCTCATTGGTCAAGAAGTCGGCGAAGAACCGGAAGTTGTGCGCCACGCGCGGCATGACACCTCGCCGGTGGGAGCGGATCAACGCGCCGTTGTCGGTGGTCTCGACGATCGCCAGGTCCTCGATGCGCTGCTCGACGCCGTCGGCGATGGCGTGCAGCAGTCGGGCCCGCTCCGCCGGCGGCGTGGCGGCCCAGCTGGGGAACGCGGCCTGCGCGGCCCGAACGGCCTGTCCGGCCTCGTCGGCCGACCCACGTGCCACGTGCGCGATGACGCTGCCGTCGATCGGTGAGACGTCGTCGAACGTCGCGTCCGACGACACGCGTTGGCCGCCGATCCAGTGGTCGGTGCTGACCGCGACGCCGGCGATCTCGGTGACGTTCATGCAGCTCCCTTGCGCGTGACGGACAAATCGTTCGGACCCAAACGTATAACTGGGGTCACACCGGGTCAAGGGATGACGTCATGGGGTGGGCGTCAGGTCCGCCAGCGAGGCGCCGCCGTCCCAGACGACACCGATCTGGCGGTAGTAGCCGCCGATGATCTCCTCCACCTCGAGCTGGGCCAGCTCCTCGGTCGGCGAGTCGTACAGGCGCAGGTCGACGTCTCCGGCCCAGGCCTGACCTCCCTCGAACGAGCTCGCTCCCGACGAGATCAGCTCGACGTACGCGTCCGGCGCACCGGACTCGATGCCCGGGTAGATGCGGTGGTGCGCCATCGGGTGGCCGTTGACGAAACCATTGGTCTCGGACTCCCCGGTCACGGTGAGCACCGCCTCGGCGAGGCGGCGATCGCCGGCTGCGAGGGTCGCGCCGAAGACGCCGCCCGGGGCCAGCTGGGGTGCGGCCTGCGCGAACGGGTGGGGCCGGGTCTGCCACATCGAGCCGAGCTTCTTGGGATAGCCCTGGTGCAGCCCACGGCCGATCGCGAAGTCCTTGTCGACCCAGATGTAGACGCAGCGCGAGAAGGTCTGGCCCTCGTAGGAGCAGCGCACGACGACGAACGCCTCCTTGTACTGCGCCCGGATCGGGTCGAGCAGCTCCTCGCGCGATGAGCTGCAGGACTGCCAGTCCGCCCAGATCAGCGCCACGGCACCCGGGTCGTCCTCGGCCAGCGACAGCGGCGCCGGGAGCAGCGCCTCGACGTTCGACGGATCGGTCCGGTACTCCACGGTCAGCAGATCGCCGGAGTACTGCCACGGCGGAGAGGGGATGAGCGCGGCCTTTCCGAGGGGCGTGCGCGGGTACAGGAAGCCGTGCTGCTCGTGCGTCATGCGGTGCTCCAGGCGTCGGACGATCGAATTCGTTTGGGTCCTGACGATAGGCGAGGCCCGCCGAACGCGCCAGACCCACGGCAGGCTTGGCCCGCAGTCATCGCGTGGTCTCGTCGAGGATCTGCAGGACGGCCTGCGCCGACGTGTCCGGGTTGACGAACACGACCCGCAGGACCGTGCGCCCCTCCCAGCGGGTGGGCACGCACAGCATCGTGCCGTCATGGGCGAGCCGGTCGCACCAGCCGGCGTAGTCCGACGCGTCCCAGCCGGGACGGTCGAACATCACGACCGAGAGCTCCGGCGCGACCAGCAGGTCGAGGTGCTCGATGGCGTCGATCCCGGCCGCGACCTCCCGCGCCGTCGCCAGCGTCTTCTCGATCGCCTCGCGGTAGCGGTCGGTGCCGTGGGTGGCCAGTCCAAACCACAGCGGCAGACCGCGGACTCGGCGTGACAGGTGCAGGGCGAGGTCCGAGGGATTCGGCTGCTCGCGATCGACGTGATCCAGGTAGCTGGCGTGCTGGGCGTGGGCATCGCGCGCATCGGCGGCGTCGCGGTACAGCAGCGCGCAGCAGTCGTAGGGCGCGAACAGCCACTTGTGCGGATCGACGATGAAGCTGTCGGCGCGCTCGATGCCGGCGAAGCGGTCACGCACGGACGGCGCCAGCAGCGCCGCCCCTCCGTAGGCACCGTCGACGTGCATCCAGACGTCGTGGTCGGCACATGCGTCAGCGATGTCGGCGAGGTCGTCGATCACCCCGGTGTTCGTCGTCCCCGCCGAGGTGACCACGGCGAAGGCCGATGGCGTCCGCTCCAGCACCTCGCGCAGCGCGGCGCCGGTCATGTGTCCGCGCTCGTCGACCGGCACCCGGGCGATCGCGACGTCGAGCACCTCGGCGGCCTGCGGGATCGAGGAGTGCGCCCCGTCGGTGCACACCAACGTCCAGCCGCCCTCGGGACGTGCCCCGCGACGGCGCAGCGCGCGCTTGCGGGCGGCCACCAGCGCCGACAGGTTGCCGATCGTGCCGCCCGAGACGAAGCAGCCGGCTGCTGTGTCGGGCCACTGCAGCAAGCCGATCAGCCAGGCCAGCACCTCGTTCTCGGCGTGGATGCCACCGGCTCCCGCTTCCCACAGGCCTCCGAAGATGTTGGCGCTGCCCGTGACGGCGTCGAAGGCCACCGACGAGCGGTTGGGCGCACCCGGGATGTAGGCGAGGTTGAGCTCGTGGCCCTGCGCGCGGGTGGCGGGCTCGAGCACGTCCGAGAAGATCCGCATCGCGGCCTCCGCCCCGATTCCGGCCGGAACGACGGCCTGCCCTGCTTCTGCCGCCAGCTCGGACTCGGGTCGCGCGGTCGACCGCGGATCGGAGGATCGGGCCATCCGCGCCACCGCCCAGGCCAGCGCAGCGCGAACGCTGGCGGACTCATCGCCCCAGAAGGCGTCCGTGCCCCCGAGGTCGGTGCCGTGCACGTGCGAGCCGCGGTTCTCGACGTCCGATGCGTCGTCAGCCATCGTGGGCCTCCTTGTCAAAGTGTGAGCCGGGTCATATCGTAAGGCTCCAAACGATTAGGTGGAGGATCGCGTGGGACATTTCAACACGGACGCGCTCGACGTGGCGGCGGCCGACCTCGTCGCCCGAGGCATCGACGTGGTGCGGCTGAGCTATTCGGACCTGATGGGCACCGAGCGTGGGCGTGACCTGATGGTCTCGAACATCTCCCGCACGGTCGGCGACGGCGTCGCCTTCTGTCGCACGGTCTATGGCACCACCCCCGGTGGCGACGTGGTCGCGATCGAGGGCGGTCTGGCCGACGGACTGCCCGACGTGGTCGCCTTTCCCGACGTCGACACCCTGGTCGACGTGCCGTGGGAACCCGGCGTCGCGCACGTGATCGCCGATGTGTTCAACCCCGACGGGTCCCCGTCCGAGGAGAGCCCCCGCAACGTGCTGCGTCGGGTGCTCGGGAAGTTCGCCGAGCTGGGCATGAAGCCGATCGTCGGTCCCGAGCTGGAGTTCTTCGTCCTCGAGAAGGACGACACGACCCCCACCGGGTGGCGGCGCTACGGCGAGGCGACCGGAAACGTGTACGTGTCCGGCCTGCGCGGCGACCCGGAGAACGTGCTGCTGCGGTCCCTGCGCGAGCTGGCCGGCTACGGCCTCGACGTGGTCGCCGCCAATCACGAGTTCTCCAGCGGCCAGTTCGAGATCAACCTGTGGCACTCGGACGCCCTGGACGCTGCCGATCGCGCCTACCGCTTCAAGGGTGCGGTCAAGGAGCTGGCGCGGCGCGAGGACAAGCTCGCCACGTTCATGGCCAAGCCGTACAACGACGAGGGCGGGTCAGGTTTCCACCTGCACTTCTCCACGCTGGACGACGCTGGCAACCCTCTGTTCGACGATCCTGCCGGGCAGGACGGCCTGTCCACGACCGCGCGTTCGGCCATCGCCGGCGTGCTCGCCCACGCGCCAGCACTCGCGGCGCTGTCCAACCCCACCATCAACTCCTACAAGCGGTTCGGCCCCGACACGCTCGCGCCGTGGCTGATCGACTGGGGCCTGGACAATCGCAGCGCCATGGTGCGGGTACCACCCGAGCGTGGCGGGGCCTCCCGGCTCGAGCTGCGCCTCGGAGACGCCACCGCCAATCCCTACCTGGCGATCGCCGGCCTGCTCGGGGCGGCGTACCTGGGCATCCGCGACGGGCTGGAGCCACCCGCCGGGCTGGAGGGCTACGGCTACGACACCAGCAAGGCCGAGATGCTGCCGATGAGCCTGGCCCAGTCGTTGGACGCGCTGGAGGCCGACGAAGAGTTCGCCGATCTGCTCGGCCCCCGGTTCGTCCATACCTTCGTGACGTTCAAGCGCGACGAGATCGATCGCTTCAACAAGTTCGTCACCGACTGGGAATTCAGCGAGTACGCCTACCACCTCTGACCCATCTCTGAGACTGACAAGGAATCATCATGGACCGCCCCGCACTGGCCGACATCGATCTCGCGAACCTCGACATCTTCGAGCGCAACGAAGCCTGGGCCAGCTTCGACCGACTGCGTGCCGAGGCACCGGTGCACTGGAACCCCGAACCCGATGGTGGTGCGGGGTTCTGGTCGATCACCAAGCACGAGGACATCGTGGCCATCGACCGCGACGCCGAGACGTTCACGTCGACCGACTACGTGAACCTCGAGGAGGTCGATGACGACCTGAAGGACCTGCGCCGCTCGATCCTGGAGTCCGACGGCACCCGGCACCGCGCCCTGCGCAAGCTGCTGCAGCGCGACTTCGGCGGCCAGACCCTCAAGAAGTTCGAGGACTTCCTGCAGGGCCTGACCGAGGCCACGGTCAACGCCGCCCTGCGCCAGGGGACCTTCGACTTCGTCAAGGAGGTCAGCGCCGACTTCCCGATCCAGGTGCTGGCCCAGATGCTCGACGTGCCCGCAGACCGCACCGACCAGCTGATCCACTGGGGCAACCAGATCATCGGCAACACCGACCCGGACTACGCCACGGTGCTGCTCTCGGACGCCGGCAGCGACCAGTACAAGCACCTGCCTTTCCGCTCTCCCGCGTCGCTCGAGGTCTTCGAGTACGGCCGCCAGCTGGCCCAGCAGCGGAAGGGCGGCGACGGCGAGGACCTGGTCAGCAAGCTGGTCAACCGGGTGCCGGTCGACGGCGAGCCGTTGACGGCGACCGAGTTCGACAACTACTTCCTGCTGCTGGTCGTCGCCGGCAACGAGACGACCCGCCACACCATCAGCCACTCGATGCTGGCGCTGATGGAGCATCCCGACCAGCTGGCGCTGCTGCAGCAGCAGCCCGAGCTGATCCCCAACGCAGTCGAGGAGTTCCTGCGCTGGGCCAGCCCGGTCTACCACTTCCGCCGCACCGCGACCCGCGACGTCGAGATCCGTGGTCAGAAGATCAAATCCGGCGACAAGGTCGTCATGTGGTTCGCGTCGGGCAACCGCGACGAGGAGGTCTTCGAGGACCCCTACCGTTTCGACGTCACCCGCTCCCCCAACGACCACGTGACCTTCGGCAAGGGCAGCCCGCACTTCTGCCTGGGCAACAACCTGGCCCGCCTCGAGATCAAGCTGATGTTCCAGGCCCTGATCCCCCGGATCAAGTCTGCGGAGTTCACCGGGGACGTCACCCGCGTCCGCAGCAACTTCGTGAACGGGATCAAGAAGTTCCCCGTCCAGATCACACACTGATGAAGGCACTCGCTGTCCTGCACGACTTCTGCTCGGCCCCCGGCCTGGTGGGCGACGCCTTCGCCGACCTCGGCTGGGACGTCGAGACCGTGACCATCGTTCCGCCCGAGCGCTTCGCCGACCCCGGTGTGGAGTTCACCTTCCCCGATCACGAGCCCTACGACCTGCTCGTGCCGTTCGGAGCCCCGTGGAGCGTGTACGACACGGCGACGATCGGCTCGTGGGTGCAGCCCGAGCTGGAGTGGTTGGCCGTCGCGATCGCCGACGACACACCGGTGCTCGGCGTGTGCTTCGGCGGGCAGCTGCTGGCGCAGGCTCTGGGCGGCACCGTCGAGCTCGGTGAGATCTCGGAGGTCGGCTGGCACCCGGTCGAGTCCGACCGCCCCGAGATCGTGCCGGCGGGACCGTTCTTCCAGTGGCACTACGACCGATTCACCCTGCCACCCGGCGCGGTCTCGGTGGCGCGCAACGCTGCCACCGAGCAGGCCTTCGTCCACGGCCGCTCGATGGGCGTGCAGTTCCACCCCGAGCTGACACCCGAGATCCTGACCGGCTGGCTGGACATGGGTGGCCACGACAAGGCGCGATCCCTCGGCATCGACCCGGCCGACCTCGTGGCCGAGACTTCCGAGCGCGTCGAGCACTCCCAGACGCGTACCCGTACGTTGGTCGAAGGATATCTTGAGCACGTCTTCTGATTGACGCTTTCACACCCGATTCCCTCGACATCACTTCCAAGGAGCCCGAAATGAGCACCCAACCCCAGTACAAGGTCACCGATCCGTCGACCGGCGAGGTCCTGGAGTCCTTCGACCACGCGACCGACGCCGAGGTCGAGGACGCGATCACCGCGGCGTCGACCGCCTACCAGGCGTGGAAGAACGTGCCGATCTCCGAGCGCGGCGAGATCGTGCAGAAGGTGGCCGATCTGTTCCGTGAGCGCGCCGACGAGCTCGGCGCCATCGCGACCCAGGAGATGGGCAAGCCACTGGAGGAAGCCGTCGGCGAGGCCGACTTCTGCGGCGACATCTTCGAGTACTTCGCGACCGAGGGTCCGAGCCTGGCCGCGGACCAGCAGATCAAGGGCATCAGCGGCGGCACCGCCATGGTGCAGAAGCTGCCCATCGGCCCGCTCCTGGGCATCATGCCGTGGAACTACCCCTTCTACCAGATCGCCCGTTTCGCGGCGCCGAACCTGATGCTGGGCAACACCATCATCCTCAAGCACGCGGAGTCCGTCCCCCGGTCCGCACTCGCCGTGGCCCAGATCATGGCGGACGCCGGGGTGCCCGAGGGCGGCTACGTCAACGTGTTCGCCACCTTCGACCAGGTGTCCACGATCATCGAGGACCGCCGCGTCCAGGGCGTGTCGCTGACCGGCTCGGAGCGTGCCGGTGCGGTCGTCGCCGCCCAGGCCGGCAAGAACCTCAAGAAGTGCGTCCTCGAGCTCGGCGGGTCCGATCCGTACGTGATCCTCGACAGCGACGACATCGAGGCTGCCGCCGATCTCGCGTGGGAGACCCGCATCAGCAACACGGGGCAGGCCTGCAACTCCAACAAGCGCATGATCGTCATGGACGACGTGTTCGACGGCTTCGTCGCACGGCTGACCGAGAAGGCCTCGACGCTCGAGTCGTTCTCGCCGATGTCGTCTCGCGCAGCCGCCGAGATGCTGGCCGAGCAGGTGCAGGACGCGGTCGACAAGGGCGCGACGCTGCACGCCGGTGGCGTGCTCGGCGACGGACCGGCCGCGTTCTACTCCCCCGGTGTCCTCACCGGCATCACCGAGGACATGCGCGCCTACCGCGAGGAGCTGTTCGGCCCGGTCGCCGTCGTCTACAAGGTGACGACCGACGAGGAGGCCCTCACACTGGCCAACGACACCGACTACGGCCTCGGTGGTGCCGTGTTCAGCAGCGACCCCGAGCGAGCCAAGAAGGTGGCTCAGCAGCTCGAGGTCGGCATGTCGAACGTCAACACGCCGGCCGGTGAGGGCGCCGAGGTGCCGTTCGGCGGCGTGAAGCGATCCGGCTTCGGTCGCGAGCTGGGCCCGCTCGGCATGGACGAGTTCGTCAACAAGCGGATGTACTACGTCGCCGACTGAGCCTGCTTCGGGGTGCACCGGTAGGCCCACCTGTCTACGGTGGTCAGACCCCTGATCCAAGGAGCTCCCCCCGATGACAGCACTCAGGCACGAAGCCGACACGCTGATCGCCCTGTTCGACCGGGTCCGGTCGCACACCGAGCAGCTGGCCTCAGTGCTGTCGCCGGAGGACCAGACGGTCCAGTCCATGCCGGACGTCTCCCCCACCAAGTGGCACCGTGCCCACGTCACCTGGTTCTTCGAGACGTTCCTGCTGGCCGAGGCCGAGAGCACCTTCAAGCCGTTCCAGGACCAGTACTGGTTCTTGTTCAACAGCTACTACGAATCGCTCGGCCCGCGGTACTCGCGGGCCGAGCGAGGGCACATCACGCGACCCGGCGCCCACGACGTCGGCCTGTACCGGTCCAACGTGGACTCGCGCATCCGTGATCTCGTCTCGTCCATCGACGGCGGGACGCTGGAGAAGCTCACGCCCACCATCGAGCTCGGCTTCCACCACGAGCAGCAGCACCAGGAGCTGCTTTTGATGGACATCAAGCACGTCCTGTCGGTCAACCCGCTGCAGCCGGTCTACGGCGGGAGCCCCGCGCCCCGGTCGACCTCAGATCGACTCGGCTGGGTCGACGTCGAGGGCGGGCTGGTCGAGGTGGGCCACGCGGGTCCGGGCTTCAGCTTCGACAACGAGATGCCGCGGCACCGGACCTGGCTGGAGCCGTTCCGCCTGGCCGACCGCCTCGTCACCAACGAGGAGTGGATGCACTTCATGGCCGACGACGGGTATGGCCGCCCCGAGCTGTGGCTGTCCGACGGCTGGGCCCGGGTCAAGGCGGAGGGCTGGCGCGCGCCGTTCTACGGGGTCGACCTGGACGGAACGTGGCACGAGCACACCCTGCACGGCACCCACCCGGTCGATCCGGGCCTGCCGGCGACGCACCTGAGCCACTACGAGGCCGACGCCTACGCCACCTGGGCCGGCAAGCGGCTGCCCACCGAGGCGGAGTGGGAGCACGCCGTCGTCAGCGACGGCCAGACCGACGCTGCCGGCAACCTCGCGGACACCGAGACGTTCCACGCTCGCGCCGCCGGGCCCGCCACGGGGCACCTGCGTCAGGTGTTCGGCGACTGCTGGGAGTGGACCTCCTCGTCGTACCTGCCGTACCCCGGGTTCCATCCGCCCGACGGCGCCATCGGCGAGTACAACGGCAAGTTCATGTCCAACCAGATGGTGCTGCGCGGCGGTTGCGCGCTCACGCCACCCGGCCACGCCCGGCTGACCTACCGGAACTTCTTCCCGCCGGCCGCTCGGTGGGCGATGTCCGGCCTGCGACTCGCCGATGGCGGGGCCCCGGCATGAGCGGCGTCGTGGAGCCGGTCGTGTCGGTGGTCCTCGACCCCGGGTGGGCTGCCAGCAGCCTGATCGACGACGTCCAGCGCGGCCTGGCGTCCCATCCGCGCACCCTGCCGCCCAAGTGGCTGTACGACGACCGCGGGTCCGATCTGTTCGACCAG
>JBBSKV010000037.1:0-10035 GCA_038255955.1 Propionibacteriales bacterium | reverse complement strand
TGGGCGCTCCGGCGGAGGCAACCAGACCAACGGCGGAGGCAACCAGGGCAACGGCGGTGGCAACCAGGGCCGGCCGGCCAGCGAGATGAAGGCTGCTGACGTGAACCCTGCTCCAGCGGACGACTCGAGGGCCGAGCAGCCCGCTGCAGCAGCACCCGAAGCGCCGAAGTCAGCAGCCTCGGAGGAGGCGCCGAACGCGCCAGAACCTGAGTCGACAAAGACAGAGTCGCCAAAGACAGTGGCCGAGTCACCGAAGATGGTGAACGAGTCGCCGACGGCGGTGCCTGAATCGCCGACGGCGGTGTCTGAATCGCCAACTGCGGTGAAACCACAGGTGTCCGAGGTCGATGAGGCGCCGAAAAAGGCCAGTGGCCGACGCCGTGCTGCGTCCAAGCCGGCCGGTCCGCCACCCCCCGTTTTGACCGACGAGGGTCAGGCTCCGTAGACTGGAGCGTCGGTGCGCAGCGCGTGCCGGTCTGCGCGCTTTCCGAGGCGCGCTCCCCATCCATTGTGATCAGTAGAGGATTTCCCGTGGTGTACGCAGTCGTGCGCAGTGGCGGTGGCCAGCAAAAGGTCGCCGTTGGTGACGTCATCGAGATCGACCAGGCAGCCGAGGTCGGCTCGTCCGTCTCGCTGCCCGCAGTGCTGCATGTCGACGGCGACGCCGTCACCGCAGACGCCGACACGCTGGCGAAGGTCAGCGTCACGGCCGAGGTTCTCGGGGGCACCAAGGGCCCCAAGATCGTCATTCAGAAGTACAAGAACAAGACCGGCTACAAGGTCCGCAAGGGTCACCGTCAGAAGTACACCCAGGTGAAGATCACCGGGATCACGAAGTAGTAGGGATCTGAGCTATGGCACACAAGAAGGGCGCCGCTTCTACCAAGAACGGCCGCGACTCAAATTCACAGCGCCTCGGCGTCAAGCGGTTCGGTGGCCAGCAGGTCAACGCCGGCGAGATCATCATTCGTCAGCGCGGCACGCACTTCCACCCGGGCACCAACGTCGGTCGCGGTGGCGACGACACGCTGTTCGCCCTCTCGGCCGGTGCGGTCGAGTTCGGCAAGCGACGTGGCCGCAAGGTCATCAACATCGTTCCGGCCGTCCCCGCGGAGTAACCGAGCGAACCAGTCTTCGATGAAGGGGCCGTCCGCAGCAGCGGGCTGCCCCTTCGTCGTTTTTTCATCACAGGAGTCGGACCCGGGCTCACAGGCACAGATGCCGGACCGGGCTGACCATCCAGAGGAGCACCATGGCAGTCCCCACTTTCGTCGACACCGTGACGTTGCACGTGTCGGCGGGCAACGGCGGCCACGGCGTCTCCTCGGTGCACCGGGAGAAGTTCAAGCCGCTCGGCGGACCTGACGGCGGCAATGGCGGTCACGGCGGCGACGTGACTCTCCGGGTCGACCCGGACGTCACGACGCTGATCGACTATCACCACGAGCCGCATCGCAAGGGCGGCAACGGCTCGCCCGGCGCGGGCAACAACCGTAGCGGTTCTCACGGCGACGACCTGCTGCTGCGCGTGCCCGATGGCACGGTGGTGCGGTCAACCTCGGGCGAGGTGCTCGCCGACCTGGTCGGCCCCGGCACCGAGATCGTCATCGCCGCCGGTGGACGCGGTGGGCTCGGCAACGCCGCGCTGGCGTCGTCCAAGCGCAAGGCGCCGGGCTTCGCCCTCAAGGGCGAGCCGGGCGACGAGATCACCATCACGCTCGAGCTCAAGGTGGTGGCCGACATCGGTCTGATCGGCTTCCCGAGCGCGGGCAAGTCCAGCCTGATCGCCGCGCTGTCGCGGGCGCGGCCCAAGATCGCCGACTACCCGTTCACCACCCTGGTCCCCAACCTGGGCGTCGTGTCGGCGGGATCCACGACGTTCACCGTCGCGGACGTGCCCGGACTGATCGAGGGCGCCAGCGAGGGCCGCGGGCTGGGTCACGACTTCCTGCGCCACGTCGAACGGTGTGCCGCGCTGGTGCACGTGATCGACTGCGCCACGGTCGATCCGGGCCGCGATCCGCTCACCGACCTCGATGTCATCGAGGCCGAGCTGAAGGCGTACGCCGAGGCCACGGGCTCGGACCTGGATGATCGTCCCCGCATGGTCGCGCTGAACAAGACCGACGTGCCCGACGCACGCGAGATCGCCGGCTTCGTCCGAGCCGATCTCGAGGCTCGTGGGCTCGACGTGTACGAGGTATCCGCGGCCAGCCATGCCGGCCTGCGCGAGCTGTCGTTCGCGATGGCCGAGGTGGTGGCGTCCAAGCGCGCTGCGGCCCCGAAGCAGGAGGCCACGCGGATCGTGCTGCGTCCGCCGGCCGAGGCTGGCGTCGGCGACGAGTTCGTCATCACCCGTGAGGACGACAAGTGGGTCGTCCGCGGCGACAAGCCGCGCCGCTGGGTGCGCCAGACCGACTTCACCAACGACGAGGCCATCGGCTTCCTCGCTGACCGCCTGAACCGGCTCGGCGTCGAGGACCGGCTGCTCAAGCTGGGCGCCGAAGCCGGCGATGGCGTGCTCATCGGCGACGATGACGACGCCGTGGTCTTCGACTTTGCGCCCGACATCGTGGCGGGTGCCGAGGTGCTCGGCCGTCGCGGCGAGGATTCGCGGATCGATGCGTCGGATCGCCGCACGACCATCCAGCGGCGCGAGAAGCTGGCAGCCAAGCGCGCCTACGAGGCCGACGCACGCAGTGCTCGCGAGGCCGGTGAACCCGTCCCGCTCGAGCCCGACTGGAGCTTCGACGACAACGACGACGAGGACTGATCCGTGAGCAGGATCGTGGTCAAGGTCGGCTCGTCGTCGCTCACCACGCGGCAGGGCCACCTGGCCCCGGAGCGGGTCGACGCCATCGTCGGTGCGCTCGCCGACGCCCGTGATCGGGGCGACGAGGTCGTGCTGGTCAGCTCGGGTGCCATCGCTGCCGGTCTGGGCCCGCTCGGACTCGCCCGTCGCCCCCGCGACCTGCCCACGCAGCAGGCGGCGGCCAGCGTCGGTCAGGGCGCGCTCGTGGCGCGCTACACCGAGCGCTTCGCAGCACGCGGGCTGGTGGTGGGCCAGGTGCTGCTGACCATCGACGACGTGACCCGTCGCAGCCACTACCGCAATGCGTTCCAGACCTTCGCCCGGCTGCACGAGCTGGGGGTGGTCCCGATCGTCAACGAGAACGACACCGTGGCCACCAGCGAGATCCGCTTCGGCGACAACGACCGGCTGGCTGCCCTGGTGGCCCACCTGGTGCACGCCGACCGGCTCGTGCTGCTGTCCGACGTCGACGGACTGCACGACGGCCCGCCCGATCGCCCCGGTTCGCAGCTCATCACGGACGTGGACGATGCTGCGGACCTCGGCGCGATCGACATCTCGCACGTGAGCGATTCCAAGGTCGGTACCGGCGGCATGATCACCAAGGTCGAAGCCGCGCGGATCGCGACCAGCGCCGGCATCCCCGTCACCCTCACGTCAGCGGCTCTGGTGGGACCCGCACTGCGTGGCGAGAGGGTCGGCACGGCGTTCGCCCCCACGGGCCGTCGCCGCCCCACACGGCTGCTGTGGCTGGAGCACCTGAGCGAGACCCGCGGCACCCTGCACCTCGACGACGGCGCGGTGCGCGCGATCATCGGCCGGCAAGCCTCGCTGCTGCCGGCCGGCATCACCGCGGTCACGGGCGAGTTCGCGGCCGGCGACCCGGTCGACCTGGTGGCGCCGGACGGTGCCGTCGTGGCACGCGGGCTGGTCGGCTTCGACAGCTCAGAGCTGCCCCGGTTGCTGGGCCGCAAGACGCGTGACCTGGCCGCCGAGATGGGCGCCGCGTACGAGCGCGAGGTCGTCCACCGCGACGCCCTCACCCTCCTCGCCTGACCCCACCCCCGCGAGTGGCGCAGAATGGCTCGATTCGCGCTCGAAGATGGACCATTGTGCGCCACTCGGGAAACAGATTGCGCCACTCGGCGGGCTGGCGCAGCCAGTTCCCTAGACTTCGCGCATGACGATCGTGCACGACCTGGCCCTCCGGGCCCGCGAGGCAGCAGTTGTGCTGGCCGGCACACCCACCTCGATTAAGAACGCGGCCCTGCACGCGATCGCCGACGACCTGCGGGCCGCCACGGAGCGCATCGTCGCTGCCAATGCCACCGACGTCGAGATCGCCCGGGCCGCCGGCACCGGCGAGCATGTCATCGATCGTCTGATGCTCGACGCCGACCGCGTCGCCGCGTTCGCCGAGGGCGTGCGTGACATCGCCGGACTGCCCGATCCGATCGGTGAGGTCGTGCGCGGCTCGACCCTGGCCAACGGGCTGCGGATGGAGCAGATCCGCGTCCCGATGGGCGTCATCGGCATGATCTACGAAGGCCGACCCAACGTGACGGCCGACGCCGCGGCCATCTGTCTGAAGGCTGGCAGCGCCGTGCTGTTGCGCGGCTCGTCATCGGCGGCTGAGTCCAACCGGGCGATCGTCGACGTCATGCGGGCGGCCCTGGTGCGATCCGGGTTGCCGGACGACGCGATCATCGGGGTGCCCGCCGACGACCGATCCACCGCCACGGATCTCATGCGCGCACGTGGCCTCGTTGACCTGGTCATCCCGCGTGGGGGAGCGGGCCTGATCCGCGCCGTGGTCGAGGAGTCGACCGTGCCCGTCATCGAGACAGGCACCGGCAACTGCCACGTGTATGTCGACGCCGATGCTGATCTCGACATGGCGCTGTCGATCGTGCTCAACGCCAAGACTCACCGCACCAGCGTCTGCAATGCGGCGGAGTCGCTGCTGGTGCACCGCGACGTCGCCGAGGAGTTCGTGCCGCGCGTGGTGGCGGCCCTGCAGGATGCCGGAGTCACGATCCACGGCGACACCACGTTCTGCGCCGCCGACCCTGCCGTGGTGCCGGCCACGGATGCCGACTACGCCACCGAGTACCTCGACCTGGACATCTCGGCGGCCGTCGTGGACACCTTGCCGGCGGCGGTCTCCCACATCCGTCGGTTCTCCTCGGGTCACACCGAGGCCATCGTGACCCGATCGATCGAGACCGCGCGTCGCTTCACCACCGGTGTCGACTCGGCGGCCGTGATGATCAATGCCTCGACCCGGTTCACCGACGGTGCCGAATTCGGCTTCGGCGCCGAGATCGGCATCTCCACGCAGAAGCTGCACGCCCGGGGGCCCATGGGACTGCCCGAGATGACGACGACCACCTACGTCGTGACGGGCGACGGCCACGTCCGCTGACGTGGGGACTGGCGCTGTGGCAAGCACGATGAACCGTTGGGATAGATTGGCGGCATGAAGTCGAACCTGGTCACTTTCGCCGCTTCGGAAGCGGAGCTGCGCGACATCGGCATCGAGCCGTGGGTCGTCGGCGCCATCGCGCTCGCCATCCTGATCGCCCTGCTGCTGGCGCTGCTGCAGTTCGGCAAGGGTCGCGAGCACTCCTGAGCACGGCTGCTGCCACGCCTGTGACGTCGCCCCGCCCAGACGGAGCTCGTCGGCGCATCGGCGTGATGGGCGGAACCTTCGATCCGGTCCACCACGGCCACCTCGTCGCGGCCAGCGAGGTGCGGTCGTTCTTCGATCTCGACGAGGTGGTGTTCGTGCCCACCGGTCAGCCGTGGCAGAAGGCCGATCGCGTCGTCTCCGAGGCCGAGGACCGCTATCTGATGACGGTCATCGCCACGGCGTCCAACCCCCACTTCGCGGTCAGCCGGGTCGACATCGACCGCGACGGCCCGACCTACACGATCGACACGCTGCGTGACATCGCCGCCCAGCAGCCGGATGCGGATCTGTACTTCATCACCGGTGCCGACGCGATGGCCGCGCTGCTGACGTGGCGCGACCACGACGAGCTGTTCGAGCTGGCCCACTTCGTGGGGTGCACCCGCCCCGGGCACGAGCTCGACGAGTCGTCGTTGGAGGGCCTGCCCACCGATCGCATCACGCTGCTGGAGATCCCGGCGCTCGCCATCTCCTCGACGGACTGCCGGGCACGGGTCCAGCACGGCGACCCCGTCTGGTACCTGGTGCCCGACGGTGTCGTCCAGTACATCGGCAAGCATCGTCTGTACCAGTCGCAGGAGTCCGCATGACCGCCACTGACCGGGCCGTCGAGCTCACCCGAGCCGCAGCCGCTGCGGCCGAGAGCAAGCTGGCCACCGACGTCATCGCCTTCGACGTGTCCGACCAGCTGGCGATCACCGACGTCTTCCTGCTGTGCTCCGCGGCCAACGCCCCACAGGTCAACGCCGTGCAGGAGGCGATCGAAGAGGCCCTGCTCGCGATGGGGGCCAAGCCCGTGCGCCGCGAGGGACAGCGCGAGGCGCAGTGGGTGCTGCTGGACTTCGCGGACATCGTCGTGCACGTGCAGAACGTGGAGATGCGCACCTACTACGCCCTCGAGCGCCTCTGGAACGACTGCCCCGTGGTCACCCTGTCGTGAGCACCCGTCAGGTCGTGCTGTGGCGGCACGGACGCACCGAGTGGAACGTGGCCGGCCGGGTGCAGGGCACCAGCGACATCCCGCTGGACGACGTCGGTCGTCTGCAGGCGCGTCGTGCGGCCGAGCAGCTGGCTGCGATGCGGCCCACGCGGATCATCTCCTCGGACCTGTCCCGGGCCCACGCGACGGCACAGGTGCTCGGCGACCTGACTGGCGTCGAGGTGCAGACCGATGCGCGGTTTCGCGAGATGCACTTCGGAGCCCGCGAGGGTCTGACCTGGCGCGAGGCGTGGGAGAAGTTTCCCACCGGCATGCGCGCCTGGGTCGAGGGCGACGAGACCCAGATCCCCGGCAGCGAGACGCATCAGGAAGCCGGTGAACGCTTCAGCCACGGCCTGCGCGAACATCTGGAGACCGGTGAGGACGAGGTCGTCGTGGTCGTGGCGCACGGGGGAGTGCTCCGCGCCGGAGCGTGCTCGTTCCTGGGATTCCAGCTCGAGCAGTGGCATCTGTTCGGCGGCCTGAACAACTGTTCGTGGTCCGTGCTTGAGGAGACCCGGCACGAGGAATGGGCGCGCTGGCGGATCACCGAGTGGAACGCCGACAGCCTCCCGCGACCCACCCTCTCCGACGACGACTGAACAGCGCTGGGGGCGGATTGGGATGCGGCGCCCGCCTCCGCTAACATGGTGCGGTCCCCGGGGCATTGGCGCAGTTGGTAGCGCGCTTCCATGGCATGGAAGAGGTCAGGAGTTCGAATCTCCTATGCTCCACCGAACGAAACCGGACCTGCAGCCACGTGCTGCAGGTCCGGTTTCGTCGTTGAGGTCGGTATCGGGGGTCCGGGTGTGACCCCTTGGCCGCCTCAGATCACGGCGCCGCGGGCAGTCGCAGCCTCGACATGATCAGGTTGTGATCTGACGGACTGGGGTTGCTCTTCAGGTTGTACGTGTTGGCGTACGCCGTGACGCCGGGGTTCGAGCTGGTCAGCCGGGAGCTGCGATTGACCACGGTCTCCCAGCTCTGCGGCCGCCACTCACGCGTCGTGAAGATGTAGTCGATGGAGTAGCCGTTGTAGCCCCATCCGGTGGTCTTGCAGTCGTTGTAGAGGTTGGAGGCTGTCGTGGTGTCGTAGAACGCGTTCTTGCGTGCCGCGCTGGTGTACGGGACGAAGTAGGCCGACTTGCGTGCCGCCGCCGGCACGGCGCACTTGCCGCGGTACCGCTTGCCGGACCTGGTCGTGTAGTAGGCGTAGTCCTGACCGGTCACGTCGATCATCTTCAACGTCTTGTCGTAGCGGAGCACGTCCGACGGGATCTTCTCCAGGCGAGCGCGGTTCGCATTCAGGTCACCGGTCAGCACGATCGGATCGCTGGTGGCCGCCCGAAGGGAGATCAGCTTCGCGCGGATCTTCTCGATCTGGGACATGCGGGCCCGGTACGACGTGGAGTCGCTCCCGGCCTCGAGGTGGGTCGTGGCCACGATGGCGTACTTGCCACCGGCCAAGGGACGGAACTTCGCCCAGTGCAACGTGCGGCGGGTGCTCGTCTGGGTCTTCTTCGGCAGCTCCTGGACGCCCTGCCAGACGGTGGATCCGTTCGCACGGTAAGGCTCGACGCTGGCGGTGTTGTAGAGGATGCGGTTGTCGAAGGGATGCGCCGAGGCGGGCGAGTAGACGCAGTCCTCGTCGAACTGACCCCGGTACCCGCCGTATCCGGAGCTGCGACTCTTGCAGGAGTCGCGCCCGGCATTGGCGTACTCGTAGCGATCGGCACGCCCGCGACGCTTCAGCTCGGCATTCAGCTCGTCGCGCAGCTGCTCGTACTGGGACATCGTGTCGGGGTACTTGCCACCTTCCTCAGCGAGGTTGCTGAAGGGTCGGATCCACGACACCGAGTCCTCCTGGAGCGCGTACACGTCCGCCGTGCAGCGGGCCAGCAGATCGACGATGCCGACCTTGCGCTGGGCCCATTGCCACCCGGAGATCTTCTCCGAGGCCACCTGGCCGGTGATGTTGTAGGAGCCGACCGTGAGGTCGGTGGTCCGGTCGGTGGCGCTGCCGCCGGTTGCGCACTGGGGGCCAGCGGGCAGCTCGTCGACGGCCGTGGCCGTCGGGGCAGGACCATAGGCCGACAGCGCCAGGCCGGTAATCAAGGCGGGGAAGAAGATTCTCACGGGGGTAGCGTAGTCCAATTTAGCCATTTCGTGGGACAAAAGTCCCGAGAAAGTTGAACACTCTAGGCTCGCGGCCATGGTGGGAGTGCTTGTCCCGACGCAACGAGGCGCCTGGCGCGCCGCGATCCTGATCGCGCTGTGCGGCGTGGCGCTCACCCATGTGCTGGCGACGACGTTCGCCGCCGTCCCGCCGAATCCAGCTTCGGCAGCCCTGGCCCCCAGCACGGCCTACCTGAGCCCGTACTTCGCGCAGAACTGGCGGCTGTTTGCGCCGAACCCCATCAGCGAAGACCGCACGGTGCGGTTCCAGGCGGCCTACCGCGACGAGGCCGGCGACGTGCAGCAGACCCGGTGGGTCGACTGGACCGCCGTCGAGCTGGACCTCGTGCGGCACCGGCTCGTGGGCGGCCGTGGCGGATACGTGACGAACAAGCTGGTCGACGCACTCGGCGCCTCGTACCGCCCGATGACCGACGCCCAGCGCGCCGTCATGAACTCGACTCGGGACGACGCCCCGTCGTCGTGGGAGAACCTGGTCGACCGGTTGGCCACCGCGGGTGTGCCACCGACTCGACTCCAGACGTTCTTGCGGCACGAGCGCGCCACGGTGCGGCTGGCTACTGACGTGGTGGCAGCGAGAAACCCCGACGCGGACATCGTGGCGGTGCGGTACGCCGTCAAGCAGCACTCGGTCACGCCATACGACCGGCGCGGGGACTCTGCGCGCGAGAATGCGGCTTCCCGGCCCAACTCGCTCGAGCGATTGTCGGGCTGGCGGGTCCCGGTCGAGGGCTCGGTGGCCGAGCGGCGAGCCGTCGCCGACTTCGACGCGAGGCACCGATGAACCTTCTGGGACGAGCCGACCGGTGGCTGACCGGGGACCGGCACTCCCTTCCCGGGACCGCGGTCGCGCGGATGATTCTCGGCTTCATCGTGTGGAGCCAGCTGGCCGTCAACTGGTCCGATCGTCGGTACACCTGGGGCGACGGTGCGCGATGGGCTTCGGGCGTGCAGGACGCACGAGGCTGGCCACGCTTTCTCGACCTGTTCGACCAGGTGTCCGGTCGGGCCTTCGATGCGCTCTACCTGACGACCATCGTCCTCGGGTTCCTGCTCATGCTCGGCGTCCGCACCCGGGCCAGCGCCGTCGGGACCCTGCTGTTGTGGGTCTCGCTGTACGTCACCAACCCGTTCGTGGGTTCGGGTGGCGACGCAGTTCTGCGCATGATCCTGCTGTACCTGTGCTTCACCGACTCTGGACGCATGTGGTCGGTCGACGCTCACCGCCGTGGGCGCCGGACCGGGAGAGACAGACCGGTGGTGCCGACCTGGCTGTCGACTGCGATCCACAACCTGGCGCTGATCCTGATCATCCACCAGGTCGTCATGGTCTACGTCGGTTCGGCGTTGTGGAAG
>JBBSKV010000036.1:0-10179 GCA_038255955.1 Propionibacteriales bacterium | reverse complement strand
GGACAGGATGGGGGTGCGCCGATCGATCGTCGATCGCGTCGAACGCCACCGTGGCACCGCCACGATTCGCACGGCTCCGGGCGAAGGTACCGAGGTGCGGCTGTCGGTCACGGTGGACGAATCCGTCAGCGCCCCAGTCGACGAACCACTGCAGGAGACGACGCCATGAATTCGTTGAGAGTCGCCATCGTCGACGACCACGCCATGTTCCGCACCGGGGTTCGGGCCGAGATCAGCACGGCTGTGGACGTGGTCGGTGAGGCGGAGGACGTCGACAGCGCCGTCCAGGTCATCGCGGACCTGCACCCCGACGTGGTGCTGCTGGACGTGCACATGCCCGGAGGCGGTGGGCTCGAGGTGATCCGACGCCTGAACCTGCGTCACGTCGAGACGACCTTCCTCGCCCTCTCGGTCAGCGACGCGGCGGAGGACGTCATCGGCATCATCCGGGCCGGCGCCCGCGGTTACGTCACCAAGAACATCTCCGGTCCGGACCTGGTGGCAGCGATCGTGCGGGTCGCGGCCGGCGACGCGGTCTTCTCCCCGCGGCTGGCCGGCTTCGTGCTGGATGCCTTCGCCGGCACCATCGAGATCGCCCAGGTCGATGAGGACCTCGACCGGCTCACCGAGCGCGAGCGCGAGGTGATGCGCCTGATCGCCCGTGGCTACGCCTACAAGGAGGTCGCCAAGGAGCTGTTCATCTCGATCAAGACCGTCGAGACCCACGTGAGCAACGTGCTGCGCAAGCTGCAGCTGTCCAGCCGGCACGAGCTGACCCGCTGGGCCAACGATCGCCGCCTGATCTGACGTCGTGGGTCTAGCCTGAGGTCATGGACCAGCCGCACCTGATCGTGATCTTCGGAGCCACCGGCGACCTCGCGCGACGCAAGCTGCTGCCGGGCCTGATGCACCTGGTCCAGTCCGGTCTGGTTCCCGACTCGAGGATCATCGGCGTCTCGCTGGACGACTTCGACGACACCGAGTTCCGGACCTTCGCGGCGGAGGCGTGCCGCGAGTTCAGCACACGCCCGGTGCTCGACGAGGAGCTGACCGACTTCATGGCGCGCCTCTCATACGTCAACGTCACCGCGGGACCCGAGGTGCTGGCACAGGAGGCCGCCAAGCAGGAGGCGGCGCTGGGCGGTCAGCACGGCCGGCTGCACTACCTCAGCGTGCCGCCGAAGGCCGCGCTCGACGTCGTGCGCACGCTGGCCGACGCGGGGCTGGTGCAGGGCTCCCGGATCATCATGGAGAAGCCCTTTGGCACCGATCTGGCCAGCGCCAGAGCCTTGAACGCGTCGATCCACGAGGTGTTCGACGAGAGCCAGATCTTCCGGATCGACCACTTCCTGGGCAAGGAGGCGGCGCTGAACATCCTGGCGTTCCGGTTCGCCAACGGACTGTTCGAGCCGATCTGGAATCGCAACTTCATCGACCACGTCCAGATCGACGTGCCGGAGACGTTGTCGCTGGAGGGGCGGTCCGGCTTCTACGAGGGGACGGGCGCCTTCAAGGACATGGTGGTGACCCACCTGTTCCAGGTGATGGCCTTCATGGCGATGGAGCCGCCGACCTCGTTGGACTCGGACTCGATCTCGGAGGAGAAGAACAAGGTCTTCCGGTCGATGCTGCCGCTCGACCCCCGACAGGTGGTGCGGGGCCAGTACCAGGGCTACCGCGACGAGCCCGGCGTGCCGGGCGACTCCGACACCGACACGTTCGTGGCGCTCAAGGCCGAGATCGACAATTGGCGGTGGGCCGGCGTGCCCTTCTACCTGCGGACCGGCAAGAAGCTGGCCGAGGGGGCGCGCATCATCTCCATCGCGTTCCGCGAACCACCCAAGAGCATGTTCCCGACCGGTTCCGGCGTCGGGCTCGCCGGACCGGACCACCTGACCTTCGACCTGGCCGACGCGTCGAGGATGTCGTTGTCCTTCTACGGCAAGCGCCCCGGTCCGGGCATGAAGCTGGACAAGCTCAGCATGCAGTTCGCGATGCACGACACCGATCGTGCCGGTCAGGTGCTCGAGGCGTACGAACGGCTGATCTACGACGCCATGCGCGGCGAACGCACGCTGTTCACCACGGCCGAAGGCATCGAGCGGTTGTGGGAGATCTCCGAACCACTGCTGGTCGACACCCCTCCGGTGCGTGCGTACCCGGCCGACACCTGGGGTCCCAACGCCGTGCACCAGCTCATCGCGCCGAGGGCCTGGCGGCTGCCGTTCGAACGCTCCTGGCGCAAGCCCAACACGACGGCCGAGTAGGAGGAGCAGGACGCGTCAACCCCATGCCTCCTGCACGAGCAGGACGGCCTCGTCCAGGGACAGGCCGAGTCGTCGCGCGGTGCGCACGTAGGCGTCTGCTGCCTGCGCGGCCTCCGGGTCGGCGCCTCGCCGGCGAGCGATCCTCGAGCCGGCCCGACCGTGGGTCTCGATGACTCCATCGGCCTCCAGTGCCCGGTAGGCCTTGGCCACGGTGTTGACGGCGAGCCCGAGATCGGCGGCCAGGGCACGGACCGTCGGCAACGAGGATCCGGCCTCGAGGTCGCCGGTCGCAGCCCCGTGCGCGATCTGCACCCGCACCTGCTCGAACGGGGGCACGCCGGGGGACAGCTCGATCACGAAGGCCATGCGTCCATTGTCCCCCGTGGCAACTACTCTGGACAACGACATGACGTTGCCGTTTCCCGTGCCCCAGGCCACTGCTCGACAGAGCTCCGCTCATCAGCGACGACCGCGGTCCGAGGCGCTGCTGGAAGGACTCAACGAGTCCCAGCAGCAGGCCGTGTCCCACCCGGGCGGTCCGCTGCTCGTCGTCGCCGGTGCGGGCTCGGGCAAGACCCGCGTGCTCACGCGTCGGATCGCCTGGCTGATCGCGGCCAGGGGCGCCCATCCGGGCTCGATCCTGGCCATCACGTTCACCAACAAGGCCGCCGCCGAGATGCGCGAGCGGGTCGCCGACCTCGTCGGGGGCGCCGCCCGGGCCATGTGGGTGTCCACCTTCCACTCCGCGTGCGTGCGCATCCTGCGGCGCGAGCACGCCAAGCTGGGCTTCACCTCCTCGTTCACGATCTACGACGCTGCCGACCAACGGCGGTTGATGACGATGGTGTGCCGCGACATGGATCTGGACCCCAAGCGCATCAATCCGCGGGCGGTCCTCAACTGGATCTCGAACCTGAAGAACGAGCTGATCGACCACGAGTCGGCGGCCGGTCGAGCGAACAATCCGACCGAGGAGATCTACGCCGAGGTCTACTCGACCTACCAGGCGCGGCTCGGCGCGGCCAACGCGATGGACTTCGACGACCTCATCATGAACACGGTGCACCTGCTGCAGGGCTGGCCCGATGTCGCCGAGGCCTACCGCCGCCGCTTTCGCCACCTGCTGGTCGATGAGTACCAGGACACCAACCACGCGCAGTACCAGCTCATCAAGGAGCTGACCGATCCCGAGTCGGACCTGCTCGTGGTCGGCGACTCCGATCAGTCGATCTACGCCTTCCGTGGCGCCAGCATCCGCAACATCTTGGAGTTCGAGGACGACTTCCCGAACGCCACCACCATCTTGCTGGAGCAGAACTACCGGTCCACCCAGACCATCTTGTCGGCCGCCAACGCGGTCATCAGCCGCAACGAGGGCCGCAAGGACAAGAAGTTGTGGTCGGCCGAGGGCAACGGAGACCCGATCATCGGGTACGTCGGCGACGACGAGCGTGACGAGGCGCAGTACATCGCCGACGAGATCGACCGGTTGTCCGACGAGGAGGGCATCGCCGCCAAGGACGTCGCGATCTTCTACCGCACCAACGCCCAGAGCCGCGTGTTCGAAGAGGTCTTCATCCGGACCGGGCTGCCCTATCGCGTCGTCGGGGGCGTGCGCTTCTACGAGCGCAAGGAGGTCAAGGACGCGCTGGCCTACGTGCGGGTGCTGGTCAATCCGCGCGACACCGTCTCCATCCGGCGCATCCTCAACGAGCCCAAGCGAGGCATCGGCGATCGGGCCGAGGCCGCCGTGCAACGCCTCGCCACGCAGCACGACATCAGCTTCTGGGAGGCGCTCACCCGTGCTCGTGAGGCCACCGACCTGGCCAAGCGGTCCCTCAACGCGATCGAATCCTTCACGGCCTTCATGGCCGACCTGATCGCGTTGGCCGCTGACGGGGCGCCGGCCGATGCCGTGCTCGAGGCCGCGCTGACCCGCAGCGGCTACCTGTCCACGCTCGAGGACAGCACCGACCCGCAGGACGAGACCAGGGTCGAGAACCTGGCCGAGCTGGTCGCGGTCGCGCGGGAGTTCGTCGTGAATGCCTCCACGGTGCGCGAGGATGCCGCCAACCAGCCGGAGGAAGCCGATCTGACGCCAGGCTCGCTGGCCGCTTTCCTCGAGCAGGTCGCGCTGGTGGCCGACGCCGACTCCATCCCCGACGAGGGCGATGGTGTCGTGACGCTGATGACCCTGCACACCGCCAAGGGCCTGGAGTTCCCGGTCGTGTTCCTCACCGGCCTCGAGGACGGCGTCTTCCCGCACATGCGGTCCATGGGCGACCCGGCCGAGCTCGAGGAGGAGCGCCGCCTCGCCTACGTGGGCATCACGCGAGCGCGCACGGCGCTGTACGTCACGCGGGCCACCACGCGCTCGGCGTGGGGCGCGCCCAGCTACAACCCGCCCTCACGCTTCCTCGACGAGCTGCCGGTCGACCTGGTCGACTGGAAGCGGCTCGCTTCCGCTCCCACGCAGTGGACGCCGACCACGCCGTCGGCCAGCGCTCGCTCGTCGTTCCGGTCGTCCAACGTCGCGGCTCGGTCCAGCAAGGGCACGCGCGACGTGGTGTCGCTCGACCCGGGCGATCGGGTCAATCACGACACCTTCGGTCTGGGCACGGTCGTGGCCATCGACGGCGAAGGAGATCGTGCGCAGGCCTCGGTCGACTTCGGCTCGCACGGCATCAAGCGGCTGCTGCTGCGCTACGCGCCCGTCGAGAAGCTCTGAATCGACTCGCGAACGGGTCCCCAGTGACTCGTGACCGGGTACTCAGTGACTCGCGAGGGGGAACTCAGTGACTCGCGAGGGGGAGGTCAGAGACCGACGCCGTGCTCGGCCAGGACGGGCTCGGGGTTGACCGGGCCGCCTCCGCCGGGGCGGATCTCGAGGTGCAGGTGCGGACCGGTGACGTTGCCGGTGGATCCGGTGTAGCCGATGACCTGGCCGGGATCGACCTGGTCGCCGGCCTTGACCGCGAGGCGGCTCTGGTGGGCGTACCAGACCTCGGTGCCGTCGGTCAGCGTGACGACGGTGCGGTTGCCGTAGGCGCCCTCGTAGCCGGCGGACTTCACGGTGCCGGCCGCGATCGAGACGATCGTGGTGCCCGATGGTCCGGCGAAGTCCAGGCCGGTGTGGGAGCGCGACCACAAGGCGCTGGACTGGCCGAAGCGCGCGGTCAGGGTGTACCCGGTGACCGGGACGACCCACTGGTTCTTCTGCTTTTCCTTCTCCAGCTCGGCGCTCTGCTGATCGACCTTGTCGGCCAGATCCTTCAGCGCCTGGTCGCGCTGGTCCTTTTGCGCCTTGAGCTGCTTGGTGAACGTGGCGCGATCGAAGTCGCGGCTGACGTCGACCGATCCGGCGGCGATGGCAGCGCTGTCATCACCGGTGTAGGACTCCGAGATGGTCTGGTATTGGCCCGAGCCGAGGGTGTCGGTGTCAGTGGCGTTGCCGACGGCGGTGGACAGGAATCCAGCGGTGATCAGCACGATCGCACCGGCCATGGCCGGTGTGGGGCGCAGCCGGTGGGCCCGCTTGGGTCGGGTGGCCGCTCGGCGGCCGCCGGATTCACGCGGGGTCGACTGTCGTGAGTCAAGTCGGCGTTTGGGCGCTGACGACGTCACGTAGTACCTCCGGGCGGGAGTGGGGCGGAACTGGTCGAGCCTAACCGACGACCCCATCCCGATGGAACTCAAACCGACCAAAATGTCCCTGAGAAGTTCATCGAGAGGCGTCGTCCCGGGGCGGATGTGACGAGGATTACGCATTCGTTGGCGTGTCGGTTCGGCGGACCTGTGGGAGGATCCCGGGCATGTCGGACGATCGGCTTCACCGAGTGGTGGTCGGATCCTGCGGTGACGACGCCCCGTCTCGTCTGCGGGCCAGGGCGTTGCTGATGGCCGGACGAGAGGTCGTGTTCGTCGGTGGCGATCAAGGAGTCGAGCAGCTGGCGCGGACGGTCGAGGCCGAGGACGCGGGCTCCGTGGTGGTGGATGCGAACGCTGACGAGCGGGCTGGACTGGAATCCCGGCTCACGGCGCTGGGCCTGGCCCACGTGTCCGTCACCGGGGTGTGACGCACCCGACGCGCCACACCTGCCAATCAGCCGATAGAGTCAATGAGGCTCGTTTGCTGACCAGATCATCTCGAATAGGACGGATTTCACCGTGGATTTGATGGAGTATCAGGCGAAGGAGCTCTTCGCCAAGCATGACGTGCCGGGCACGCCGGGCATCGTCGCCAACACGCCAGAAGAGGCCAGGACGGCCGCTGAGCAGCTCGGCGTCTGCGTCGTCAAGGCCCAGGTCAAGGCCGGCGGCCGCGGCAAGGCCGGTGGCGTCAAGCTGGCCAAGACACCGCAGGAGGCCTTCGAGCACGCCACGGCCATCCTCGGCATGCAGATCAAGGGACTCACGGTCAACCGGGTTCTGATCGCTCCAGCCGCGACCATCGAGGAGGAGTACTACTTCTCCTTCCTGCTGGATCGCTCCAACCGCAGCTACCTGTGCATCGCCAGCGTCGAGGGTGGGGTGGAGATCGAAGAGGTCGCCAAGACCAACCCCGATGCGGTCAAGAAGATCGCGATCGACGCCGGAGCCGGTGTCGACGAGGCGAAGGCCCGCGAGATCGTCGCCGAGGTGGGCTTCCCCGCCGAGCTGACCGAGCAGGCCGTCGAGACGGTCCTGGCGCTGTGGAAGACCTTCGTCGAGGAGGACGCCACGCTGGTCGAGGTCAACCCGCTCGCACGCCTGGAGGGCAACAAGCTCGAGGCTCTGGACGGCAAGGTGTCGCTGGATGAGAACGCTGAGTTCCGCCACGACGACCACGCCGCGTTCGAGGACAAGGCTGCGGCCGATCCGCTGGAGGCCAAGGCGAAGGCCAAGGGCCTGAACTACGTCAAGCTCGATGGCGCGGTCGGCATCATCGGCAACGGTGCGGGACTCGTCATGAGCACGCTCGACGTCGTCGCGTACGCCGGTGAGGCCCACGGCAACGTCAAGCCGGCCAACTTCCTGGACATCGGTGGCGGCGCCTCGGCGCAGGTCATGGCCGATGGCCTCGACGTCATCCTCGGTGACGAGCAGGTCAAGAGCGTGTTCGTCAACGTGTTCGGCGGCATCACGTCGTGCGACGCGGTGGCCAATGGCATCAAGGGTGCCCTGGAGCTGCTCGGTGACAACGCGACCAAGCCTCTCGTGGTGCGTCTGGACGGCAACAACGTCGAAGAGGGACGCGCGATCTTGAACGAGCTCGACCACCCGCTCGTGACGCAGGTGGAGACCATGGACGGTGCGGCCGACAAGGCCGCCGAGCTGGCGAACGGCTGAAGGGGCTGACATGTCGATTTTTCTGAACAAGGACTCCAAGGTCATCGTCCAGGGCATCACCGGAGGTGAGGGCACCAAGCACACCGCCCGCATGCTCGCCGCCGGGACCCAGGTCGTCGGTGGCGTGAACGCGCGCAAGGCCGGCACCACGGTCGAGCACACGGACGCCGACGGCAATGCCGTCGAGCTGCCGGTGTTCGGCACCGTCGCCGAGGCGATCGAGAAGACCGGCGCCGACGTGTCGGTGCTGTTCGTCCCGCCGGCCTTCACCAAGGACGCCGTCGTCGAGGCAATCGACGCCGAGATCCCGCTCGCCGTGATCATCACCGAGGGCGTGCCGGTGCAGGACTCGGCCGAGTTCTGGGCCTACGCGCAGGGCAAGAAGACCCGCATCATCGGCCCGAACTGCCCCGGCATCATCACGCCGGGCGAGGCGCTGGCCGGCATCACGCCGGCCACGATCTCCGGATCGGGCCCCATCGGCCTGGTCTCGAAGTCGGGCACGCTGACCTACCAGATGATGTTCGAGCTGCGGGACCTCGGCTTCACCACGGCGATCGGCATCGGCGGTGACCCGATCATCGGCACCACCCACATCGACGCCCTCGAGGCGTTCGAGGCCGATCCGGACACCAAGGCGATCGTCATGATCGGCGAGATCGGTGGCGACGCCGAGGAGAAGGCGGCGGCCTACATCGCCGAGCACGTCACCAAGCCGGTCGTCGGCTACGTGGCGGGCTTCACCGCTCCCGAGGGCAAGACGATGGGCCACGCCGGCGCCATCGTGTCCGACGGTGCGGGCACCGCCCAGGGCAAGAAGGAAGCGCTGGAGGCTGCGGGCGTCAAGGTCGGCAAGACGCCGTCCGAGACCGCCGAGCTCATGCGGGCGATCGTGAAGGATCTGTAGCCTGCAGACCTTCTGAACCCCGGTTCATGACGAACGATTCATGACGAAGAAGCCCCCGATGCCTGATGGCGTCGGGGGCTTCTTCTTCGTCGTCGTGGGTCCTACTGCGGCAGGTCGGCGTACCGGAGGCGGGTCCCGGCCCGCGTCGTGACGCCGGCGAACACCTTCTTGCTCATGTCGAACTCCCCAGCGGGGGTGAACAGAACCTGAGCCACATCGGCGCCACGGCGCACGAGGCCGACCCGGTAGTAGGCGCGGTCGCCCTCGGCCACCTCGAGCCCGATCCGCCACACGTTCCCGGTCGTACTGTTGTTGTCGATGGTGGCGGTCTGGTCGATCTTGGCGCCCAGGTTGTCATCGGCACACGACTCGATGCGCTTCTCGATCTTGGCGACGAACTTCTTGGCTGCCGCCTCGCTCGAGAACCGGCCGACCGTCTCGGTCAGACCGAACTCCTTGGGCAGCTCGCTGGCCTGGTAGAGAACGAAGATCCGGGACTGGGCCGAGTCGAGCTTCTTGCCGGTGAAGTCGGCTCGGTCGCACGCAGTGGCGGCCGGATTGGGATCGGGATCGGCCGGCGCGGCGGCCCACACCCGGTCGACGTCGGCGATCGGCGGCAGATCGACCACGCCGAGGAAGGCCGGGGCCTCGGTGGTGCGGGGTGGTTCGGTCCGGGTGAGCATGACGTCGTCGGTGCACCGCCCGCCGCTGTCCTTGCAGACCTTGGACACCGAGTCGTTCAGGGTTCGGGCGAAGTCATCGAGCTCGGGGCCCTTGGTGCCGTCAACCTCGTGCACGAGGGTGCTGGTGACACTGCCGGACTGGCTGAATCCGACGGTGAAGGTGCGCTGGGGCGAGCGGTTCGAGGCGAGGCGCAAGATGGTGAAGTCGCCGAAGGGACGCTGGACCGCGTGGGCGGACACCAGCTGGACTCGCGGGTGCTCACAGTCCGCGAACGTCCGGATCCACGAGCGCGCCGCCTCCCGGGAGCGCTTCTTGCTGCTGGAGACCTCGATGGACTGGACGACCCGCTCGTTGTCGGCGACGTCGCCGGCGAAGGTGCGCACGAACACGCGCAGCGGATCGGGGTCGGCGAATCGCGTGGTGGGACACGTGGCGTAGGGCGTGGTGTTGGCGACGTCGTCGTCGGTGTTCTGCAGGGCCCAGGTGTCCTGGGCGTTCAGGCGGCTGACCTGGCGCGTGGAGAGCAGGTCGTCGGTGTCGATCTTGCGCGCGTCGAGCGCGAGGTCCGTGCTCTCGGCGCCGATCTTCTCGCGCTCGGGCAGCGCGCTCTGCACGGCGAGGGCGTCATCGTCGGTGACGGCGACGCCAGAGCCGATCACGCCGAGGACCGCTGCCGCCACGAGCAGGATGGTGTTGCGGCGACGGCCGCGGCGGGCGGCGGTGCGGACGGTGGCCGGATCGGGGGCCTCGAGCGCGGAGGTCGCGAGCGAGAGGCCCTGCATGCGCTGCTCGATCTCGGTGATCGACTGGTCGAGCGAGATCTCCAGCGCGGCCAGCGCGTTGGTGACCTGCTCGATGCCGTCCTCGGCCGGTATCCCGACCTCTCGGGACGCGATCTCCAGATCGGCCCGGCCCAGGGTCATCAGCACGATGAGACGCCGCTCGTCGACGTCGAGGTCGCCGAGCGCGTCGAGCAGCGTGACGTCGGAGTCG
>JBBSKV010000035.1:0-10255 GCA_038255955.1 Propionibacteriales bacterium | reverse complement strand
GCGCGCAGACCGGCACGCGCTGCGCACCGACGCTCCAGTCTACGGAGCCTGACCCTCGTCGGTCAAAACGGGGGGTGGCGGACCGGCCGGCTTGGACGCCGCACGGCGTCGGCCGGTGGGCTTCTTCGGCGCCTCATCGACCTTGGACACCTGTGGTTTCACCGCCGTCGGCGATTCAGCCACCGCCGTCGGCGACTCGTTCACCGCCGTCGGCGACTCGTTCACCATCTTCGGTGACTCGGCCACTGTCTTGGGCGACTCTGTCTTGGTCGACTCAGATTCTGGCGCGTTCGGCGTCTGCTCGGAGGCTGCTGACTTCGGCGCTTCGGGTGCTGCTGCAGCGGGCTGCTCGGCCCTCGAGTCGTCCGCTGGAGCGGGGTTCACGTCAGCGGCCTTCGTCTCGCTGGCCGGCCGGCCCTGGTTGCCACCGCCGTTGCCCTGGTTGCCTCCGCCGTTGGTCTGGTTGCCTCCGCCGGAGCGCCCACCGGAGCGACCCCCGCGGCCACCGCGACGCGGGCCCTCGTCCTTCTTGGCCTCGACCGGAGCGTCGGCGATCACGACGCCGCGACCCTTGCAGTGGTCGCAGTCGGCGCTGAACGACTCCAGCAGACCGGTGCCGATGCGCTTGCGGGTCATCTGCACCAGACCCAGTGACGTGACCTCGGCGACCTGGTGGCGGGTGCGGTCGCGGCCCAGGCACTCGACGAGACGTCGCAGCACCAAGTCACGGTTGCTCTCCAGCACCATGTCGATGAAGTCGACCACGATGATGCCGCCGATGTCGCGCAGCCGCAGCTGACGCACGACCTCCTCGGCCGCCTCCAGGTTGTTGCGGGTGACGGTCTCCTCGAGGTTGCCGCCAGAACCGGTGTACTTGCCGGTGTTGACGTCGACCACGGTCATGGCCTCGGTCCGGTCGATGACCAGCGACCCGCCCGAGGGCAGGAACACCTTGCGCTCGAGTGCCTTGTGGATCTGCTCGTCGATGCGGTAGCTGGTGAACGCGTCCTTGCCGTCGGCGTCCTCCCAGCGGGAGACCCGCTCGGCCAGATCGGGTGCGACGTGATCGACGTAGCCCTTGATCATGTCCCAGGCATCGGGTCCTTCGACCACCAGACCGGTGAAGTCCTCGTTGAACAGGTCGCGGACGACCTTGATCATCAGATCCGGCTCGGAGTACAACAGCTGCGGGGCCTTGCCGGCCGCCACCTTGGACTCGATGTCCTCCCACCGCGCCGTCAGGCCGGTGACGTCGCGGGTGAGCTGATCCTCCGAGGCGCCTTCGGCGGCCGTGCGCACGATGACGCCAGTGCCGTCGGGCAGAACTTCCTTGAGCAGCGCCTTCAGGCGGGTCCGCTCGTTCTCGGGGAGCTTGCGCGAGATGCCGCTGGTCTGACCTCCGGGCACCAGCACCAGGAAACGACCCGGCAGGCTGACCTGGCTGGTCAGTCGGGCGCCCTTCTGTCCGACGGGGTCCTTGCTGACCTGCACCAAGATGACCTGGCCGGGGCTCAGCGCGTCCTCGATCTTGCGGGCCTTGCCGTTGCCCAAGGTGCTCCAGTCGACCTCACCGGCGTACAGCACGGCGTTGCGGCCGGCACCGATGTCGACGAACGCGGCCTCCATGCTCGGCAGCACGTTCTGGACCTTGCCCAGATAGACGTTGCCGATCAGCGATGTCTGGGACTCGCGGGCCACGTAGTGCTCGACGAGCACGTTGTCCTCGAGAACGGCGATCTGCGTGTAGTCGTCCCGCTGCCGCACGACCATCTCGCGCTCGACGGACTCGCGGCGGGCCAGGAACTCGGCCTCGGAGACGATCGGAGCGCGTCGACGGCCTGCTTCGCGGCCTTCGCGGCGACGCTGCTTCTTGGCCTCGAGCCGGGTGGAGCCAGCGACGCCGGTGATCTCGTCCTCGGCGCTGCGACCCTGGCGCACCCTGACGACGGTGTTGTCGGGATCGTCCGGGGACGTTCCGGGACCCTCGCCGGCTCGGGCCCGGCGACGGCGACGTCGGGTGCCGTTGCCACCTCCGTCGGAGCTGTCGTCATCGTCCTCGCTCTGGTCGTTGCTGCCCTGCGACGAGTCCTCCGCGGCTTCCTGATCGCCCTCGCCCTTGCGGCGCCGGCGACCCCCACGGCTGCGACGACGGCGCTTCGGCGAACCGTCCTCGTCCACCTCGTCGTCTTCTTCTTCGTCGTCGCGATCCGCGGTCTGCTGCTGCGGACGTGCTGGTGCCAGAGCGGACGGCGGGGCCTGGAACATCGCGGCTGCGGTGGGTGCGGACTTCTTCGGTGCGGGGCTGTCGGCCCCGTCCTGATTCGCCGAGTCCTTGTCCGCCAAGCCCTCGTCCGCGGAGTCCTCGACCGGCTCAGCCTGCTTTGCGGGAGACTTCCTGCTCGGCGCCTTGTTCTTCTTCTTCGCGGCAGGCAAGTCGTCGTCCGAGGCGTCCTCGTCGGGTGCGACGTCCTCGGGCGCCTTCGTCTGCGGCGCCTTCTTCGGCTCCGGAGCCGTGCTGGCCGGAGCCGAGAAGCTCACGGCGGCCGGCGGGCCCGCAGCGCGGCCCGCGGCCCGGCGGCGGCCCGTTCCTGCCTCGTCGGCGGACGGCGCCTGGGTGGTGGATTCTGTCGATTCGTCGTCGAGCATCTGCTCTCCTTCACCGAAGCTCGACGCGTGGTCGGCTCCGGCACGTATGCGACCCGCACAGCGGGTCAAAGCTTGGTCAGGATGACGGCATATCCGGCCTGTCACTGCGGTGTTGCACCGGGTCCTGCCGCGGTCAGCATCCGGGGATGCGTCGCGGTCGGGGGCTGGTGTTCCACCCACCTGCCGAACGGGTTCGGCGATACGTCGTCGGGTCGATCAGCGCCAGTGTGACTCACACGACCTGTGGCCATCATCGCACAGCGGCCCGCAGCCGCCTGTTCATCCACGACACGCCGGGCTCTGGGTAGGCTCGACCGGTGAGGAAGAAGAGGTCGAGGCCGCAGGCTCCGTTGTCGTTCGAGTACGTGGCCAAGTCGGTCGACGGATCACCGGACCAGACGTTGACGATGACGAACCACACCGAGACCGCCGTACGACCGACTCTCGCGTTCATCCCGCACAACATGTACGGCATGCCCCTGCCGAACGTGGAGGTGCGCACCGTGCTCGGCACCCATCTCGGCGCAGCGCTGCTGCCCGGGCACGGCGCGGTCGAGGACATCCTGCGGTTCGACGGGCCCGGGGCCCGCGATGTGCGCGCCGTGCAGATCGCGGTCACCGATGTCGAGGAGCTCGAGCATCCACCGCTCGATGACGGCCTGCGTGCCGTGATGGTCGACCTCGACGAGAAGGCGACCCTCGAGGCCGAGGACTTCTGGGGGGTCGGCGTGGCGAACGGCAATCCTTTCGGCGTCCAGGTGCGCGTGGCCCTGGTCGCGTTCGAGGATCGGGTCGGCGACCAGCCTCGTCAGGTCGAGGACGTCGTGACGCTCGAGGGCGACGTGGAGCTGGCCTCGAAGTCGCACGAGGTCATCTGGCTGCCCGAGAACGTGCGCGGCCTGTTCCACCACGTCGCGTGGTGCCTCGTGCCGCAGACCCTGGTCTGAGGACGTGACCCGCGAAGTTCCCGGACGTCTGCTCGTCGGGGCTGCGATCGTCCTGCTTGCGGTGAATCTGCGCGCCGCCGTCGGCAGCGTCGGCGTGGTGCTGGGCGTCGTCCGGTCCGACCTGGGCATGTCGGCGACCGTGGGCGGTGTCCTCACGACGCTGCCGGTGATCTGCTTCGCCGTGGTCGGCATGGGAGCCGGCCCGGTGGTGCGGCGTCTGGGCCTGCACCGGTCCACAGCGGGACTGTTGGTGCTGATCATCGTCGGCCTGACCGTCCGGGCCACCACGTCGAGCACCCTGGTGTTCCTGCTGGCCTCGACGACAGCCCTGGTCGGGGCAGCCGTCGGCAACGTGCTGCTGCCTGCGCTGGCCAAACGTCACTTCCCGGGCAGGCTTCCCCTGATCAGCGCGCTCTACGGCGCCGCTCTGATGGGCGGAGCCGCCGCCTCGTCGCTGGTGACCGTGCCCCTGTCGAACGCGCTCGGCAGCTGGCGCGAGGGGCTCCTGACCTGGGGCGTCCTCGCAGCCGTGACGTTGGTGCCCTGGTTGGTGCTGCTGCGCGACCGGCAGATGCCGTCCGCGCGCCCGCAGCTCTCGTACCAGTCGCTGACGCGCACACCGGCCGCCTGGGCTCTGGTCGGCATGTTCGGCGCCCAGTCCGCGCAGGCCTACGCGCAGTTCGGCTGGTTTCCCGACATCATGGTCGACGCCGGTCTGGGTCGCGCCCACGCCGGCGCGCTGCTCGGGTTGCTGAGCTTCGTCGCGCTGCCTGTGACCCTGCTGCTGCCGTGGCTGATGCGTCGCCTCGGAACCCTGCCGGTGCTGCCCTGGGTCTTCGCAACGTTCACAGCCGCCGGCTGGCTCGGTGTGCTCCTCGCCCCCACCACGATGTCCTGGCTGTGGGCTGTGCTCCTGGGACTCGGCGGCGTCTCGTTCACGTGGACCCTGACGATGATCGGTCAGCGTGCCGGCAGTCCGGAGAGCACCGCGTCACTGTCCGGATTCGTGCAGGGGCTGGGGTACCTGGTTGCGAGCATCGGACCGTTCGGAGCGGGGTTCCTGCACGATCGCACCGGATCGTGGGGACCGCCCATCCTGGTCCTGATGGCTGCTGCCTCGCTGATCGGCGTGTTCGGCAGCTGGGTGATGCGCGCGACGCCGGTGGACTGACCGCTCAGCACCCCGACCCGGCGGCGCGGGTTACAGGCTCGGGAACCACAGCGCCATCTCGCGGGCCGCGGACTCCTCGGAGTCCGAGGCGTGCACGAGGTTCTCGCGGTTCGACAGCGAGAGGTCGCCGCGGATGGTGCCCGGCGCAGCGGCTCGACCGTCGGTCGCTCCGTTGAGGGCGCGCACGACGGAGATCGCCTCGTCGCCCTCGAGGATCAGCGCCACCAGGGGGCCGGAGGTGGCGAAGTCCCGCAGCGGCGGATACCAGGGCTGCTCGACGTGCTCGGCGTAGTGTGCGTCCGCCATCTCGGCGTCGATCGAGCGGTGCTCCATCGCCACGATCGACAGACCTTTGGCCTCGAAGCGGGACAGGACCTGGCCGACGAGTCCACGCCGGACGGCATCGGGCTTGAGCAGGACGAGAGTGCGTTGCGTCATGGCCGTTAACGTAGCGTGCGACGTCGAGAGGGAGTCCATGACCATCAGCACTCCATGGTGGCGAGACGCCGTCATCTACCAGGTGTATCCGCGCTCGTGGGCCGACGGCGATGGCGACGGCATCGGCGACCTGCCCGGCATCACCGCACGTCTGGAGCATCTGGCCGACCTGGGCGTCGACGCCCTGTGGCTCTCGCCGTTCTACGTCTCGCCGCAGAACGACGGGGGCTACGACGTGGCCGACTACCGCGACGTCGACCCGCTGTTCGGAACGCTGGCCGACTTCGACGCACTCCTGCAGCAGGCTCACGCGCTGGGAGTCCGCGTGATCGTCGACATCGTGCCGAACCACTCGTCCAGCGAGCACCCGTGGTTTCGCGCCGCCCTCGCGTCCCCGCCGGGCAGCGCCGACCGAGCCCGGTACGTGTTCCGCGACGGCGCCGGCGAGTCCGGCGAACAGCCACCCAACAACTGGGTGAGCGTCTTCGGTGGTCCCGCGTGGACCCGCGTCACGGAGCCCGACGGCACGTCAGGTCAGTGGTACCTGCACCTGTTCGACGTGACCCAGCCCGACTTCGACTGGGAGAACCCGGCGGTGCACGAGGAGATGGAGTCCGTGCTGCGGTTCTGGCTCGACCGCGGGGTCGACGGCTTCCGCATCGACGTGGCCCACGGCCTCGTCAAGCAACCGGGTCTGCCGGACACCGATCTGTCGCTCGACCCCGTCCGCGACCCCACCGGCCTGCAGCCGATGTGGGACCAGCCGGGAGTCCACGACATCTACCGCAGCTGGCGGCGGCTGGCCGACACGTACTCCGTGCCGGGGCAGGACAGCGACCGGATCCTGTGCGCCGAGGCGTGGGTCGAGCCGTCCGACGCCCTCGCCCGCTACGTCCGGCCCGACGAGCTGCACCAGTCCTTCAACTTCCACTTCCTGCTCACCCCGTGGAACGCCACGTCGCTGCGGCAGTCGATCACCGACTCCCTGCAGCAGGCCGACGCGGTGGGCGCGCCGCAGACCTGGGTGTTGTCCAATCACGACGTCGTGCGCCACGTGAGCCGGCTGGGCCGGGCCGATGTCGTCGACACGGTCGACACGACCGGCATCGGCATCGACGACCCGCAGCCGGACGCCGAGCTCGGGCTGCGCAGAGCTCGCGCCGCGACGGCCTTGATGCTGGCCCTGCCCGGATCGGCCTACCTGTACCAAGGCGAGGAGCTCGGCCTTCCCGAGGCCACCCAGCTGCCCGACGAGGACCGCCAGGACCCGACGTGGGAGCGCAGTGGCCGTCAGGTGCGCGGACGTGACGGCTGCCGCGTGCCGGTGCCGTGGCAGTCCGACGCGCCGGGGTTCGGCTTCGGGCCGACCGGACGCACCTGGCTCCCCCAGCCCGCGGAGTACGGCGATCTGGCCCCCGACCGTCAGCGGGGCGTACCAGGTTCGACGCTCGAGCTGTACCGGCTGCTGCTCACCCTGCGCCGCGAGCACGGACTCGGGCGGGGCCGGCTCGAGTGGGCTGAACCGCAGCCCCACGTCGTGCGGTTCAGCAACGCCGGGCTGACGGTCATCGCCAACCTCGGCGCGGAGCCAGTGAGCCTGCCTGCCGGTGCCCTGGTGGTCGCCGCATCGGGCCCGCTTCGCGTCGACTCCGGCTGCATCCCTGCGGACACCACTGTGTGGTTGGACGTTTAGAACACCGGGTGTTGCGGTACTACCGACCCGGGGATACGTTCAACGAACCTCGTGGCGTGGATCACTCGTCACAGGCTCGGGTTTGGGGAGGTCCGGATGCAGGTGCGACCACGGAGACGGCCAGCTCGTCTCATCGCGGCGGCTGCCGCGCTGGCGTTGAGCACGTCGGTCCTCGCGGCCTGCGGCTCCGACAACGGCAAGCCCACCCTCAACTGGTACATCAACCCCGATGGCCAGGAGACGCTCAACCAGCTGGCCGAGGACTGCAGCACCGCTGACTACGACATCGCGATCCAGCTGCTGCCCGCAAGCGCCACCGATCAGCGCACCCAGCTGGCGCGCCGACTGGCCGCGGGCGACTCCTCGACCGATCTGATGAGCCTCGACCCCGTCTTCGTCCCCGAGTTCGCCAACGCCAAGTGGCTCGCACCGTTCACGGGCGAGCTCGCGGACACCGTCCTCGACGACGACGTTCTCGAGGGTGCTGGCGAGACGGTCAGCTGGAACGACGAGGTCGTCGCCGCGCCGCAGTGGGCCAACACCCAGGTGCTGTGGCATCGCAAGTCTCTGGCCGAGGCCGCCGGACTCGACATGACGCAGCCCGTCACCTGGGACCAGGTCATCGAGGCTGCCGCCGACAACGACGGCACCGTCGGAGTGCAGGCCGACAAGTACGAGGCTTACGTCGTGTGGATCAATGCGCTCATCCAAGGTGCTGGCGGCAACATCCTCGATCCTTCGACGGTCGAGGACGGCCGCGACGCCAAGGTGACCATCGACTCCAAGGCCGGCGAGGCGGCCGCAGAGGTGATCCAGAAGCTGGCCGACTCCGATGCCCGCCAGCCGGACTTCACCACCTCCAACGAGGGCACCAGTCTGGGCGCCATGTTCCCGGCCGAGGGCGCCGGCGAGTTCATGACCAACTGGACCTTCGTCTACAAGAACTACGAAGGACTGATCGGCAAGGCCGGTGGCCCCGAAGACGACTCGGGCTTCGATGACCTGGGATGGGCCCGCTACCCCCAGACGGTGGCTGGCGAGGAGTCCAAGCCCCCCATCGGCGGCATCGACATCGGCGTCGGCGCCTTCTCCAAGCATCCCGAGTTCGCCCAGGAGGCCGCGGTCTGCGTCACCAACGCGAAGGCGCAGACGGCCCTGGCCGTGAACGAGGGCCTGATGCCGTCGCGCCAGTCGGTGTACGACTCCGCGGAGCTGAAGGACGCCTACCCCGCCGATCTGCTCACGCTGTTCAGCGAGAGCGTCGACACCGGCGGCCCGCGCCCCAAGAGCGCGCTGTACAGCCAGGTCTCCAGCGCTGTGCAGTCCCGCTGGCACTCGCCCGCGTCCGTCGGCCCCGGCACCCCTGAGAAGTCGGCCACGTTCCTCCAGGACGTCCTGAGCGGAAAGGCACTGCTGTGACGGCGACCATCGACACACCGAAAGCCTCCGGGAAGGCACCGAAGCCGCCCGACTCTGACCGGTCCCGCACCGAGAACAGACTGGCGCTCAAGCTGGTGGCCCCGGCCATCGCCCTGATGCTGCTGGTCACAGCGTTCCCCATGCTGCGGGCGCTGTACCTCTCCCTGTTCACCTACTCACTCACAGCCCCTGACGATCGCGAGTTTGTCGGGTTGGCCAACTACGGAACGGCCCTGAGCGACTCGTTGTTCTGGCGCGACACCGGCAACACCGTCATGATCATGGTCGTCACGGTCGCCGTCGAGCTTGTCATCGGCTTCGCCTTCGCGATGGTCATGCACAAGGTGATCTTCGCCCGCGGCATCATCCGCACATCGATCCTGATCCCCTACGGCGTCATCACGGTGGTCTCGGGCTTCGCGTGGCAGTTCGCGTTCTCCAACACCAATGGTTTCGTGAACAGCTGGTTGCCGTTCGTCGGCGACGACTTCAACTGGTTCGCCGAGTACCAGTCCTCGATCGTCGCGATCATGGCCTCGGAGATCTGGAAGACCACACCGTTCATGTCGTTGCTCCTGCTGGCCGGTCTGGCCCAGGTGTCCAACGACATGCTCGAGGCCGCCAAGGTCGACGGCGCCACCTGGTGGCAGCGGCTCTACAAGGTGATCCTGCCCAACATGCGCGCAGCGATCATGGTGGCCGTGCTGTTCCGCGCGCTGGACGCCTACCGCATCTTCGACAACATCTTCGTGATGACCGCAGGCGCCAACGGCACCGAGTCGATCTCGTTCCTGACCTACCGGCAGGTCATCGAGCAGTTCCAGCTCGGCATCGGCTCGGCGCTGTCGGTGCTGCTGTTCTTCTCGGTGCTCGTGGTGGCGTTCGTCATCGTGAAGCTGTTCAAGGTCGATCTGGCCGCCGCACGGCAGGAGAGCTGAGATGAACTCCGACCTCAAGAGCAAGCTCGGCACCGGCGTCGGCGTCGCCCTGATTCTGGCGTGGTGCCTGTTGCCCGTCGCCTGGATCATCTCGCTGTCGTTCAAGTCCCAGGAAGCCGTGACCAACGGCAGCCCCGGTTTCTTCCCCGCCAGCGGCGGTGGAGCCGGTTGGCAGAACTACGTCGACGTGCTGCAGGACGACCAGTTCCGCCGGGCCATCTTCAACTCGATCGGCATCTCGCTGACCGCCACCATCTTGTCGGTCATCTTCGCCACCCTCGCCGCGTACGCGATCGCCCGGCTCGAGTTCGCCGGCAAGAAGTTCGTGCTGACCATCGCCCTGGTGATCGCCATGTTCCCGGTCGTGTCGCTGGTGGGCCCGCTGTTCGACATGTGGCGCACCTTCGGCATCTACGACACCTGGCCCGGGCTGATCATCCCGTACATGTCCTTCACCCTGCCCCTGGCGATCTGGACGCTGTCGGCGTTCTTCCGCGAGATTCCGTGGGAGATGGAGCAGGCCGCCCAGGTCGACGGTGCCACCTCGTGGCAGGCCTTCCGCAAGGTGATCGTGCCGCTGGCGGCGCCGGGCGTATTCACCGCTGCGATCTTGACGTTCTTCTTCGCGTGGAACGACTTCGTCTTCGGCATCTCGTTGACGTCGACCGAGAACGCCCGCCCCATCCCAGCCGCTCTGTCGTTCTTCGTCGGAGCCGATCCGTTCAACCGGCCAGCCTCGCTGCTGGCCGCAGGTGCCGTCGTCGCGACAGTGCCGATCGTCGTCCTCGTCCTGTTTTTCCAGCGCAAGATCGTCGCCGGCCTGACCGCCGGCGCAGTGAAGGGTTGATCTCATGGCCGCCATCGAGATGAAGAACATCGTCAAGAAGTACGGCGACGGCTTCCCCGCCGTGAACGACGTCAGCATCGACGTCGCCGACGGGGAGTTCATGATCCTGGTCGGACCGTCCGGCTGCGGAAAGTCGACGCTGCTGCGCATGATCGT
>JBBSKV010000034.1:0-10379 GCA_038255955.1 Propionibacteriales bacterium | reverse complement strand
GAGGAAGCAACGGTTCTGGATCAGGGTGGGGTCGTGCAGCGAGGCGAAGGTGCCGATCAACGCGTCGCTGCCGACCACGCCGCGCACGAGGTCGTGGGCGAAGCGGCGCTCGATCGCCGGGCCCAGCGGCTGGTCGACCACGTCGGCCCAGATCGTGGGGTCGACCGCGTCGCGCACGACACCGACGCGGGGGAGGGGAGCCAGCAGGGTCGGCGCCAAGGCCGCCGCGATGGTGCCGATCTCGGCGTAGAACCGCTGCCACGCGGTGAACTCGGAGTGCGATCCGGTCAGGTCGTGGAACGAGTCGCGGGTGGCCGGCCCCTCGTGGGTCTCGACCAGCAGTCCGCCCCCGGCGTGCGGGGTGTAGGAGGCGACGTCGCGCGACAGCAGCTGGAGGTCCAGTCCGAGATCGTCGATCAGTTCGTGCGGCATGACGCTCACCAGGTACGAGTACCGCGAGAGACGGGCATCGTGGCCGTCGAAGGTCTGCGCGCTGATGGCCGCTCCGCCCACGTGGGGGAGCTGCTCGATGATCTCGACCTGGAGGCCCGCGCGGGCGAGGTAGATCGCGGCGACCAACGCGTTGTGACCCCCACCCACGATGACGACCTGCGCGTCCTGACTGCTGGCGTCTGACATGCGGCGAGCCTAGTGGTGGGAGTGCCAGGCAGCGACCGAGCCGAGTGCGGGAATGAATGGACAATGGTTGAACGTTGAACTACATTGAGAGCATCAACCTTGAGGAGCCGAGATGCCTGCCATCACCGTCGACGACTGGACCGCGCTGCCGCGGGTGACCACGGCACCGACGCAGAGGACCGAGGATCGCGCTGTCGTGAGCATCACGACTGCTCCGCAGGGCTACGAGGGAGAAGGGTTTCCGGTCCGCCGAGCCTTCGCCGGGGTCGACCCCGCCCGTCTCGACCCGTTCATCCATCTGGACCAGATGGGCGAGGTGGAGTACGCGCCGGGTGAGCCCCGAGGCACCTCGTGGCATCCGCACCGTGGCTTCGAGACCGTCACCTACATGATCGACGGCGTCATGGACCACCAGGACACCCACGGCGGTGGCGGATCCATCACCGACGGCGACACCCAGTGGATGACGGCGGGCAGCGGACTGCTGCACATCGAGACCCCGCCGGAGTGGCTGGTCCAGTCCGGTGGCCTGTTCCACGGCCTCCAGCTGTGGGTCAACCTGCCGCGCGCCGACAAGTGGAAGCCCCCGGCCTACCAGGACATCAGTGGCTCGGACGTCGGCCTGGCCTCGAGCCCGGACGGTGGCGCACTGCTGCGCGTCATCGCGGGCGAGGTCGATGGTGTGACGGGCCCCGGCAGCACGCACACCCCGATGGCGATGGTGCACGCCACGCTCGCTCCCGGAGCCGAGCTGATCGTGCCGTGGCGCACGGACTTCAACGCGCTCGTCTACGTCCTGGGCGGCGACGGGTACGTGGGAGCGGACCGCCGGCCCATCCGCACGGGTCAGCTGGCCGTGCTCGGACATGGCGAGAGCATCACGGTCGGTGCTGGCTCCGGTCAGGAGTCCCGCCATCCGACGCTCGACGTCGTGCTGCTGGGCGGTCTGCCCATCCGCGAGCCGATCGCCTGGGCCGGACCCTTCGTGATGAACACGAAGGCCGAGGTGCTGCAGGCGTTCGAGGACTTCCAGAAGGGTCGGCTCGGCACCATCCCGAGCACCAAGATCCCGCATGCCGACGTGCGCGGCGAGATCAGCTGAGCCGCCTGATTTCGACATCGTTCGACTGCGGCTGATTGACTGGCCGCATGCGATCGGTTGCCCTGTCCCCGCAGTCCCGCCAGCACGCCCTTGACGCCATGGAGGCCGAGCAGCTCGACGTGCTGGTCATCGGCGGAGGGGTGGTCGGTGGTGGCGCCGCCCTGGACGCCGCCACCCGCGGCCTGTCCGTGGGACTGGTCGAGGCGCGCGACTTCGCGTCCGGCACGTCGAGCCGGTCGAGCAAGCTGATCCACGGCGGCCTGCGCTACCTGGAGATGCTGGACTTCCGGCTCGTCGCGGAGGCCCTGGCCGAACGCAGCCTGCTGCTGGACAAGCTCGCGCCGCACCTGGTGCACCCGGTGCCGTTCCTGTACCCGCTCAAGCACCGGATCTGGGAGCGTGTCTACGCCGGGGCCGGAGTCGCGCTGTACGACTCGATGGCCCTGTTGTCCGGGCGGTCCCGGGGCGTCCCGCACCACCGGCACCTGACCCGGCGCGGCGCGCGCCGGTTGGTCCCGGCGCTGAAGAAGGACGCCCTCGTCGGCGCGCTGCACTACTACGACGCGCAGGTCGACGACGCCCGGCACACCATGTTCCTGTCGCGCACCGCCGCGGCCTACGGCGCGCACGTGGCCAGCCGCACGCGCGTCATCGCACTGCTGCGTGAGAGCGACCGGGTGGTGGGCGCCACCGTCAAGGATCTGGAGACGGGGCGAGAGCTCGACGTCCGCGCCCGCCAGGTCGTCAACACCACCGGGGTCTGGACCGACGAGACGCAGGCGCTCGCTGGCGAGCGCGGCCAGTTCCACGTGCGCGCCAGCAAGGGGGTGCACCTGGTCGTCCCGCGTGACCGCATCCGCAGCGAGACCGGCCTCATCCTGCGCACCGAGAAGTCGGTGCTGTTCGTCATCCCGTGGGGCCGGCACTGGATCATCGGCACCACCGACACGGACTGGTCGCTGTCCAAGGACCACCCCGCCGCCAGCCGCAGCGACATCGACTACCTGCTCGAGCACATCAACGACGTGCTGGTCGAGCCGCTCAACCACGACGACGTCGAGGGCGTGTACGCGGGCCTGCGCCCGTTGCTGCACGGCGAGGACGACGCCACCAGCCAGCTCTCGCGCGAGCACGCGGTCTCCACCAGCGTCAAGGGACTGGTCGTCGTGGCCGGCGGCAAGTACACGACCTACCGGATCATGGCCAAGGACGCGATCGATGCGGCGGTGCACTCCATGGCCAGCAACCTGGACCGCATGGTGCCGCCCTCGTGCACCGAGGACGTGCCGCTGCTGGGCGCCGACGGGTACGACGCGGTGTGGAACCAGCGTCATCTGCTGGCGTCGGCCAGCGGGCTCGGCATCGGTCGCATCGAGCACCTGCTCAAGCGCTACGGATCGTTGGCCCACGAGGTGCTCGACCTGATCGCCGAGCGCAACGACCTGGGTGAGCCGCTGACCGGTGCCGACGACTACCTGCGCGCCGAGGTCGTCTATGCCACCAGCCACGAGGGTGCGCGGCACCTCGAGGACACGATCGCCCGCCGCACCCGAATCTCGATCGAGACGTTCGACCGTGGCACTGACGTGGCCGAGGAGGTCGCCATCTTGATGGGCGAGGTGCTCGGGTGGACCGAGGAGCAGCGCTCCAACGAGGTCGACCACTATCTCAAGCGCGTCGAGGCCGAGCGTGAGAGCCAGACCATGCCGGACGACGAGACGGCAGACGCCGCGCGCATGGGCGCCGGCGACGTCGTGCCGGTGTCGGTCACCCGATGACGCCGACCAGCCGATGAAACGGCGTTCCGAACCGGCCGAGACCGTCGCCGACTACGACGTCAGATCGCCGGCGATCCGCACCGTCATCACGGTGGCGACGACCCTCGTGGCCGTGTCGGCCGTTGCGGCGATGGTGCTGGGCGCCTCCATCCTCACCCGCGACACGCGCGTGGCCACGAGTCAGGTTGATCTGGGTGAGGTGGCGCAGCTGGTCGTCACGGCGACCGACGCCGACATCCGCATCGTCGAGGGCGACCCCGACCTGCTGACCATCACGTCCAGCATCACCAGCGGTCTGCGCAAGACCGACTACCAGATCGGACGACGCGACGACGAGATCAAGATCGTCAGCGTGTGCCAGGCCTGGCTCAACCCGGGCTGTGGCGTCTCCACCACCTTGCAGGTGCCTCCCGGACTTCCTCTGATCATCCGCACCACGGACGGGGACGTGCGCGCGGTGTCGATCTCGGAGGGCGTCCTGACGGTCAGCACGACCAGCGGTGACGTCAGGGCCACCGGCCTGGGCGTCGACGAGTTCTCGGCCGAGACGGCGATGGGAAAGATCGAGGCCGACTTCGACACGCAGCCGTTCGGGTTCAAGGCCACCACCAGCAGCGGCGACGTGCAGGCGTTGATTCCCTCCGGCGATCGCGGCTACGCCGTGACGACCAAGACGGGCTCCGGCCGGGTTCGGTCTCAGCTGACGTCCGACCCCGATGGCGACGGGTTCGTCCGCGTGACCACCGGCAGCGGCAACATCACCCTGACGGCAGGTTAGGGGCGCACGAGGGTCGACAGCACGCGGCCGATGGCCAACCAGACCGCCGCGGCGATTCCCCAGTTGACCAGGGCGTTGCGGCTCTGGCTGCCGTTGAAGTCGAACACGCCCTCGGTCCGGCTGAAGGGGCCGTCGAAGATGTTGGCCACCTGCGTGATGATCTCGACCAGCACGTTGTCGGCGTTGACGCTGTCACGAGCAGCGACGGCGACCGCGGCCAGGGCGATCATGGCGGCGATCAGGGTGCACACCACCTGCAGCACTCGCGCGGCGCTGGTGCGCAGCTCGCTGAGCTGCATTGATGATCGTGGCTCTGCCATGAGGTGACCCTAGTGCTGGAACGAGCGATCGGCCCCCCTTTCGGCGCAATGCCGATCGGAGGGCCGATCCATGGGGTGAACGACGGGACTTGAACCCGCGACCACCGGCACCACAAGCCGGTGCTCTACCAACTGAGCTACGCCCACCACGCGTGCCAGGTTGTGCCCGACACGGCGACATCAAGTCTACCGCAACGCATTCGCGCTTCACACCGGGTCAGGGGTGTGCAGCCCGAGGTGGGTCAGGCCCGGCCCGTCAACGAGCCGGCGACCTCGGTCGCGATGGCCCTGGCGGCCTCGGAGTCCAGCCCGGGCGCGGGCTGGAACACGGCGCGGCGGTAGTACCGCAGCTCCTCGATGCTCTCCTGGATGTCGACCAGGGCTCGGTGGTGGCCGGCCTTCTCCGGGGCGGCGAAGTACGCCCGAGGGAACCACTGACGGGCCAGCTCCTTGATGGAGGAGACGTCGATGACCCGGTAGTGCAGCCAGCCCTCGAGATCAACCATGTCGCGAGCGAGGAAGGCACGATCGGTGCCGATCGTGTTCCCGGCCATCGGCGCCTTGCCGGGCTCGGGCACGTGCTGGCGCACATAGGCCAGCACCTGCTCCTCGGCTTCCGCGAGCGACAACCCGGCATCGAGCTCGGTGATCAGGTCCGAGGTGGTGTGCATGGCGCGCACGAAGTCGTTCATCTGCTCCAGCGCCTGCTGCGGCGGCTTGACGACCAGATCGATGCCCTCGCCGAGGACGTTGAGCTCGTAGTCGGTCACGAGTGCCGCCACCTCGACGAGCGCATCGTGCTCGAGGGAGAGGCCGGTCATCTCGCAGTCGATCCACACCAGCTTGTCATTCACTCGTGGAACCCTAGTACGCCGCACCGACCGTCGGCGCCCGGGCGGGCACGGCGCGGAGAGACCCTTGGTCCGCGGCCGGTAGGCTCGCCGATGGAACCCAGCGTGGAATCCCACCGCCGGAACCAACGGACCGACCTCGTCGGTGTTGTCCGTGGTGCCCCACCCAGATCAGGAGACACAGCCGTGGCCAACGACCGTCAGCAGCGAGCCGCCCGCGCCGAGCAGATGCGCAAGGAGCGGGAGAAGGCCGACAAGCGTCAGCGCAACCTGATCTCGGTCGGCATCGTCGCCGTCGTCGTGATCCTGGTGGTGGTCGCAGGTGTGGCCATCAAGGGTGTCAGCGACAGCAACGCCAAGGACACGGCGCTCAACACGCCGGCCAACGTCACCGACGACTACGGCATCGTCTACGACGCCGCTGCAGCAGGCGGAGAGCCGGCCACCGACCCGGTGTCGGTCGAGATGTACGAGGACTTCCAGTGCCCCGGCTGCCGCTCGTTCGAGGCCACCAGCGGTGAGTTCCTCAAGCAGCAGGTGGAATCCGGCGCCATCGCGATCACCTACCGGCCGTACTCGTTCCTGGACGAGCTCGGTGCAAGCCCGAACCGGTACTCCCACCGCGCCACCAACTTCGCGCTGTGCGCCCTCGATGCCGGCGGCGTCACCGACTACGTCAAGGTGCACGACTACCTGTACCTGAACCAGCCCGAGGAAGGTACTCCCGGCCCCGAGGACAATGACCTCATCGAGGCGGCCGGCTCGCTCGGGCTCACGGGACTCGATTCGTGCATCAAGACCGAGAAGTTCAACCGCTGGATCGACGACGCCAAGGAAGCTGGCACCAAGGAAGGCGTCACGGGAACCCCGACGGTCTACGTGGGTGGCGAGGTCGTCGAGAACCCGACCCCGGAGGGCCTGCAGAAGGCCATCGACGCTGCAGCCTAGGAGGCAGCAGGGCGAAGAGGGCGCGGCCGGCCCGACCGCGGGCCGGTGCCCCCACCGCTTTTGGGGTCGCACGCGCGTTTCCGCTAGCGTGAAATTTCCACCCCAGCACTAAGGAGCAGCAGTGGCGAGCATCGAGCACCGCGTCGAGTCCGAAGCCATCCACACGACGCCCGACTACTCGGGCAAGGTCTTCAGCCAGGAGGAGCTCGACACCGGCTACCATCGCGAGTTCGTCGGGGGCCACGGCGCGTGGGAGCACCACGGGCAGCGGCAGCTGGACTTCCTGAAGTCGCACGGGATGGAGTCGCAGCACCGGCTGCTGGACGTGGGATGCGGCAGCTTTCGAGCTGGGCGCCACTTCATCGAGTTCCTCGAGCCCGCCCACTACTACGGTGTCGACGCGAACCACTCGCTGATGGAGGCCGGCTACAACCTCGAGCTCAATGACGAGCAGCGTTCACGCACCCCGGTGGAGAATCTGCGTGCCAACGATCGCTTCGACGGCGACTTCGGTGTCCAGTTCGAGTACGCCATCGCCAACTCGGTGTTCTCGCACGTCTCCCTGAACCACATCCGGCTGGCCCTGTTCCGGCTCGACAAGGTCATGGCGCCCGGCGGCATGTTCTTCGCGACGTTCTTCGAGCGCAAGGCCGGAACGCCGATCGACCAGATCGGTCCGACCACCAAGAAGGGCAAGAGCTTCTTCACGGAGAAGAACAACTTCTGGTACTACCGCACCGACCTGAAGTGGGCCTCGAGCTTCGGCGACTGGAAGTACAGCTACATCGGCGACTGGGGCCACCCGGCCAACCAGAAGATGATCAAGTTCACCAAGATGACCGCTGCCGAGGTCGCTGAGCGTGATCGCAAGGCGTCGGCCAAGAAGGCTGGTCCGGCGCAACCGAGCCTGAAGGCCGATCTGCGCAAGCACGCAGGTCGCGGGAAGCGTTGGGCCAAGCGCAAGCTCGGTAGCTGACGGGCCCGTCAGCCTCCTGCGCCCAGCTGTCCGAGCGCCACACCGCCGGATGCAGCCAGGACGCAACCGATCAGCATCGCGATTGCTGTGAGGAAGCCGTCGACGCGACGACCGTCGAGGGCTCGGCGCGCCACCTCGACCGACGCTGAGCTGAAGGTCGTGTAGCCGCCGAGCAGGCCGGTGCCGGCGACCGTGAGCAGATCATGGCCGGCTGAGGCCCCGACCAGCAGCCCGAGCGCGAGGGACCCGGTCACGTTGACCACCAGCGTGGCGTGGGGGAGTCGGGCTGCTTTGGGTGGTGACAGGACGACGTCGACCCCGTAGCGCGCGGCCGCGCCGACGCCACCGGCGAGCGCCATCAGCACGAGGATCATGCGACCCGCCGCCGGCCGAGGATCATGCCGATGACGGCTGCGGCGACGCCGAGGGTGACCGTGACCACCGGGTACAGCAGCGCGAGCGCAGCGCGATCGTCACGGAACAGCTGGTCGGTCTCGACCGCGAAGGTGCTGTAGGTGGTGAAGCCGCCGAGCAGGCCGGCGCCGAGGAACAGGCGGCGAGGATCGTCCGGTCGTCCCAGCCGCGCGACGACCACTCCGAGGGCCAGCGACCCCAGGACATTGACGACGAAGGTCGACCAGGGCCAGCCCGATGTCGAGGTGGCCCACCACTCGGCCACGCCGTGCCGGCCCAGAGTGCCGATGGCCCCTCCGGCCAGGACCAGCGCGGCCGACCGGACGTGTGACATGTCGCCATTGTCGCCGTTGCGGCGCACCACGCGCAGAGCAGGCTCGCCGAGCTCGTCCGCGCGTCCTACTGGCCTTGGTCCGCAGTCGTCTCGAGCGCGGCGGCCACTCGGCGGTGGGCCTCCCAGATCGCCTCGGGCAGATCGCGGAACTGCAACAGGTGCTCCTCGCGGTGCGCCATCTCCTGCTGCCAGCGAGGGATGTCGATCGACAAGATGGTCTCGAGGTCCTCGTCGGAGATGTTGACGCCCTCGAGGTTGAGCTCGTCGGCTGTCGGGATGATGCCGACCGGGGTCTGGCGGCCCGTCACCTCGCCGTCCTTGAGCTGCAGCAGCCACAGCAGTGGTCCCAGGTTGTCCCGGTAGCCGGGCCACAGGTAGTGGCCGTCCTCGGGATCACGCTGGAACCAGTTGACGTGCGCGAAGATGGGCGGCTCGGAGGCAGCGCCGACGATGTCGAGGTAGTGCTGCGCGTAGTCACCCTCGCCGTAGGCCATGAACGGACGGTTGGACATCGGGTCGTAGCGGAGCACGCCCTCGACGCCCTCGGCGGCCGACGTCGCCTCGGCGCCGAGCGTCAGGCCGTCGTAGACCCCTTCGGCGAGATCGTGGATGGCCCGGATCAGGGGTTCGCGGTCACGCGTCCTTCCACCGAAGATGATCGCGTCGATCGGCACCCCGGTGGAAGCGTCGTAGTCGGGGGCGATGTTGGGGACGTTGGCGAGCGTGGTGGTGAACCTGCTGTTGGGGTGTGCCCACGGCTCGGCGGCCTGCTCAGCCGTGCGGTCGGCGATCGGGTTGCCCTTCCAGTCCAGCCAGTCGGTCGCGTTGGCGGGAGGTTTGGGCGTGCGGCCCTCCCACCAGACCTCGTGGCTGACGGGGTTGTAGGCGATGTTGGTGAAGATCGCGTCGGTGCCCGGGGCGATCGATCCCAGTGCGGTCGGGTTCGTGGTCGCGTTGGTGTCCTTGGCGACCCCGAACACGCCGAACTCGGGATTCATGCCGTAGAGCTTGCCGCTGGCCTCGTCGATCCAGAGCCAGGCGATGTCGTCGCCGTAGAACGAGACGTGATAACGGTCGCCCAGGGCATCGGGGGCGAGCATCATGGCGAGGTTGGTCTTGCCCGATGCGCTCGGGAAGCCGCCGCAGATGTGGTGGTCCCGACCGGTCTGCTTGTCGTGGATGCCGATCAGCATGTACTGCTCGGCGAGGAACTTCTTCGATGCCCAGCCGTCGTACGCGGCCTGACGAAGACCGTGGGCGATCTTGCCCAGCAGCGCGTTGCCGCCGTAGGAGGAGCCGTAGTGCAGGATCGTCCGCTCGTCCGCGACCGTGACGAAGTAGCGCTGGTCGTCGGGTGTTCCCTGGCCGAGAGTCTCAAGGTCGCCCGTGACGTGCACGGCGCGCACGAACTGGTTGGGGTCGTCGAGGTTCTCGAGGTGCTCGACGCCCACACGGGACATGCGGATCATGTGCAGCACGACGGTGCGGGCATCGGTCAGCTGCACCCCGGTCGCGTACGGCGCCAGCGCATTGCCGGCGGGGGCCATCAGGTACGGGATGACGTACATGGTCTTGCCGGCGGAGGCACCGCGCATGCGCTCCTCGAGCAGGGGACGCATCTCGGCCGATGAGCGCCAGTTGTTGTAGACGCCCCGGTCGGATTCCTGCGCGGTCGCCACGATCGTGCGCTCTTCCGAACGGGCCGTGTCCAGGTGATAGCTGCGCGAGTAGTACAGACCCTCGCCCGCAGGCTCCAGCTCACCGGCCTCCAGCGCCTCACCGATCAGTCGCGCGTCATCGGCCGCGCCGACGACCTCCACGGAGTCCGCTCCGGTCAGCTCGGCCCAGTACGTGACGTACTCCGTGACCTTGGGATTGGTCAGTCCCGCTGCTTCGAGGGCCGATGCGACGTTCGTCATGGTGATGGTGTCCTCTCGGTGAACAAGATGCCTCGCGCTCAGGCCCGTGTGCTTCACACTATGGCATGTGAAGATTTCTTCAATTGATGTAGTCTTCAAACAGACCTGTCCATCGTCGGTGAAGGGATGGCCGCCGTGATCTCGAGCGTGCCGCTGTACGAAGCCAAGGCCGAGCTGTTCAAGACGCTGGGCCATCCGGTGCGGATCCGGGTGCTCGAGCTGCTGCAGGACGGTCCGCGACCCGTCAGCGAGCTGTTGGCCGACATCCAGGTGGAGTCCTCGAATCTTTCGCAGCAGCTGGCCGTGCTGCGGCGGGCCGG
>JBBSKV010000033.1:0-10507 GCA_038255955.1 Propionibacteriales bacterium | reverse complement strand
CGGGAGTTGACGAACACGATGGTGGACGATCGCTGCAGCACCTGGTCGAGGATCGCCTCCTCGACGTGCGGCCAGATGCTGCCGCCTCGCTGCTCCGAGGGTGGCTCCTCGTGCTCGTCGCCGGGGGTGGCGGGCCGGGCGGCCGGCAGCTGGGTGAGATCCTCGACGGGGATCACGACGGACAGCTCGAGCCGGCTGGGGGAGTCGGGCGCGACGATGCGCACCGGCCGGGTGCCTCCGAGGAAGCGGGCGATCTCCTCGTGCGGGCGGACCGTGGCGCTCAGCCCGATGCGGCGGGCCGGCGTGGCCAGCAGGGCGTCGAGACGCTCCAGCGAGAGCGCCAGGTGGCTGCCCCGCTTGGTACCCGCCACGGCGTGCACCTCGTCGACGATGACGGTGTCGACGTGCCGCAACGTGTCGCGGGCCGCCGACGTGAGCATGAGGAACAGCGACTCCGGCGTGGTGATCAAGATGTCCGGCGGACGCTGCACCAGGGCGCGTCGGTCGCGCTGGCTGGTGTCGCCGGAGCGGACGCCGACCGTGACGTCGTGGAACGTGTCGCCGCGCCGCGCCGCGGTCTGCGTGATGCCGACGAGGGGGGATCGCAGATTGCGCTCGACGTCGACGGCCAGCGCCTTCAGAGGCGAGACGTACAGGACCCGGGTGCCGACACGGGCGTCGTCGTCGGCGGGGCGAGGTCGGGGCTCGTGCAGCAGCCGATCGATCGCGGCGAGGAAGGCGGCCAACGTCTTGCCCGATCCCGTGGGAGCGACCACGAGGAGGTTGTCGGCGGCCACCTCGCCACCTGGCTGGGTGGTCGACCAGGCGCCGATCTGGGCGGGAGTGGGCGCGCTGAACGTGGCCTCGAACCACTCGCGGGTGGCGGGTGCGAAACGCTCCAACGCTGCTGTCACGGATCCATCGTGACAAAGGACTCCGACAACCGCCTCCTGCGGCGTCGTGGCCGCACCGGCGTCAGTAGCCTGTGGTCGTGTCCAACCGCCGCCTGAAGACGCTCACCGCGCTCACGGCGGCGGCCCTGCTCCTGGTGATCGGTGTCGGTGGCTTCGTGGGTTCGTCGTCGGCTGCCGAGTCGTTGGCACCCCAGATCGAGCGAGCCCTGGGGACGTCCGGCCTGGAGGACGTGCGCATCGACGTCGACGGTCGTGAGGTCAGCGTGCGGCAAGGAACCCTCGGCGAGCTGACGGAGGCCGTCCGGGTCGCCGGGCAGCTGCCGGGCGTGCGCAGCGCCTCGATCGACAGTCGTCCGGGGTCGGTCGACCGCATCGACACGACCCGGCCCTACCTGCGCCTGCGCCGGGACACCGGCCGACTGCGCATCCTGGGCGCGGTGCCGACCGCGGCCGACGCGGCCACCGTCAAGTCGTCGGCGGCTCGGGCCTTCGGCGTCCCGGTGCGCGGTGACCTCCAGATCGACCGCTCGCTGCCACCGGCCGGGTGGACCGGTGAGCTGCCTGTCGCCCTGTCCGAGCTGACCCGCATCGCGGACATGAGGCTGACGGTCGACGGGCAGACCTTGCAGGTGACTGGGTCGATCGGGACGGCTGTCGAGCGAGACGACGTGCTCCGCCGGCTTCGTCTGCTGATGCCGAGCCTGCGGATCGCGGCCGACATCACGACCACACCGGTGGTGTCGTGATGTCGTGGTTCACGGTGGGTGAGATCACCATCTGGCTCGCGCTCGCGGCCGGTCTCGGCGTGCTGCTGGGCTGGTTGCTGCACGAGATCTGGAACCGGTCGCGCACTGCCGAGGTTGCACCGACCGCGCTGGAGTCCGAGCCGATCATCGAACCCACCGCCAGCCCTGAACCCCCTGTCGAGCGGCTCATCAAGGGGAAGCGGAAGTCGATGATCTATCACGTTCCTGGGAGTCCGGCCTATCAGCGCACCAGTGCCGACGAGTGGTTCGCGTCAGAGAGTGAAGCGGTGGCGGCGGGGTACCGCAAACCCAAGAACCGATGAGGCATGCTGGGTCCATGACGATCCGCCCACTGGTGGTGGCGATGGCCGCTGCGATCGCCCTGACTGGTTGCTCCTCGCAGGACGAGGACCCGGCCCCTCCGGTGGACGACCCCACGCGGGGCACTGCGGCCGAGCTGGTCGAGTTCTCGCCGGTCACGGGCCTGTCGATGACCAAGGGGCGACCCGACAACCCGGTGTTCGTGGTCAAGGTCGAGAACACCTCAGGTGGTCAGCCGCAGCTCAATCTCGATCGCGCCGACCTGATCCTCGAGGAGCTCGTCGAAGGCGGTCTGACCCGACTCGCGGCCCTCTACTACTCCGACCTGCCCACGAAGGTCGGTCACGTCCGGTCGCTGCGATCCACCGACATCGGCATCGCGACCCCGGTCAACGGGCAGCTGGTCGCCTCCGGTGGCGCGGGTGGTGCCGTGGGGAAGATCAAGCGCGCCGGCATCAAGCTGTTCTCCGAGGACGCCGGTGCGCCCGGTTTCAGCAGTGATCCGAGCCTCTCCCGGCCCTACAACCGGCTGATCAACCTGGAGCGCGTCAACCAGAAGGCGAAGAACGTCCAGCCCAAGGAGTCCTACCTGTCCTGGACGCCGGAGGGCGAGACCGCCGATCCCGGCACGTCGAAGGTGTCGAAAGCCACCCGCGCCACGGTGCGGTTCTCGCGGTCGACCACGACGGCCTGGAAGCTGTCGGGCAAGACCTGGTCACGCACCAACGGCTTCTCGGACACTGAGTTCAAGGCCGACAACCTGATCGTCATGGAGTGCCGCATCGAGGACGCCGGTTACACCGACCCGGCCGGCAACCCGGTGCCCGAGACGGTCGTCGAGGGATCCGGCAAGGCGATGATCTTCCGCGGCAACCAGGTGGTCGAGGTGAAGTGGAAGAAGCCGGCGCTCGACTCACCCATCTCGTTCACGACGGCGGACGGCCAGCCGTACACGGTGACGCCGGGCAAGACCTTCGTCGAGCTGGTGCCCAAGAACGAGGGGAAGGTCACCCTCACACCCTGAGTGAGGGAGTGAGTTGGTGGCCGGCAGCTCCGGCGACGGTCAGTCAGTCGGCAGGCAGGACGCGCAGTCCGTCGAGCAGGGCCCCGATGGTGTTCTGCACCGCTTCGCTGGCGGCCTCGGGATCGGCCGCGTCGGCAACGAATTCGGCAGCCGACCGGATGGCCCCGTAGAAGATGACGGCGAACGCCTCGTTGAGGCCGGTGGGCTGGCCGTCCAGATCGGCGAGGAGGTCGTCGACGGTGCGCTGCAGGATGCCGAAGGTGGCCTGCCGCTCGGCCTCCTGCCAGCGCTCGTGTCCCAGAGCGACAGGTCCCTCCTGCATGCAGATGCGGCGGAACTGCGGCCGCCGGCAGACCTCGAGAAACTTCCCGAGGCCGGTCTGGGCGCGTTCCCACGGGTCGCTGGAGGAGGCGATGGCCGCGGACACCTCCTGGCTGGCCGCCTCCTGCACGTCCAGGAAGACGCTCTCGAACAGGGCCCGCTTGCTGGCGAAGTGGTGGTACAGCGCGCCCTTGGTGACCGCAGCCGCAGCAACGACCTCGTCGAGCGATGTTCCGGCGTATCCGCGCTGCGTGAACAGATCGCGGGCCGAGTCCAGCAGCGCGGCCTTCGTGCTGGAGGGGTACGCCTGGCGAGATTTGGTCTGACGGGCCGTGCGCAGCACCTGCTGCGCCACGCGGGAGCGAGGCATGGAGTGAGTGTAGGGCCAGCACTCACGAGACTGTGACGCGGATCACATCCAGCGCACGGGCGCCCGGCTACGGGGAGGTCGAGCGCCTGCGATCGAGTCCGCCGAGCAGTCCGATCGTGGAGTCGAGCTCTCGATCGATGGAGGCCTGCAGCGAGCTGCGGAACATTCCTAGCGTGACCTGGCTGGCGATCGGGATGAGGCTCTCCACGCTGGCCAGGATGCTGGGCCAGCGGTCCTCGGGCAGACCCTCGGCCATGAAGGGGTCGATGATCTCTTCGGCCACGGCGTGCACGAAGGCATCGGCCACGTCGTTGAGTCGTGCCTGCAGCAGCGGAAACAGCGAGATGACGGTTTCGGGCGACAACCCCATGGCCACCGCGGCGGCTCCGGTGCGCACGACGGTGGGTTGCAGGAGGTGCACGTGGTCGTGGTCGCCCTCGATCCAGGCCACCAGGCCGAAGGACTCCATGGCCTCCACCAGGCCGTCGTCGCGAGCGACCCCGGCGAGCGCCGCCAGATCGTCGCGCGACATGATCTCGTCGATCCCGTCGTCGGCGGGCAGGTCGAGCAGCTCGATCAGGTTGAGCGCGTGGCCGGCTGCAGTGCCGGGGGCCTGCCGGACCGCCTTCTCCACAGCGGCCAACGTGTACCCGCGGTCGAGCAGCTGACGGATCAGCTGCAGCCGCTGCAGGTGCTGCAGCGAGTAGTACCCCGTGCGGCCCTCGAGTCGGGGCGCGTCCATCAGGCCGCGACTGGCGTAGGCCCGGACGTTGCGCACAGTCATCTGGGCGCGGGCGGCCAGCTCGTCGACGGTGAACTCGGCCTCACCGGGCTGGGTCAGCTCACCTGAGTCCGCGGCCGTCGTGGGCGTTGCGTCGTCCGACATGACTCACATCCTAGGGTTCCGCCGATTTCTCGGTCTGGACGTGCATCATGGAGGCATGGACACGCTCCGCGGTCGTCTCCTGATCGCCACCCCGGCCATCGAGGCCGGTCCGTTCGTGCGCAGCGTGGTCTTCGTGCTCGACCACGACGACAACGGCGCGCTCGGCGTCATCGTCAATCGCCCGTTGCCCTCGGACGTCGACGACGTGCTGCCGCAGTGGGCCGATCACGTGAATGCACCGGTGTGCCTGTTCGACGGTGGCCCGGTCGCGGAGGACTCAGCCCTGGCCATCGGTGTCCTCGCCGCCGACGAGTCGATCACGGTGCCGCCGGACGGGTGGCGCACCATGGCCGGACGGGTCGGTCTGGTCGACCTCGACGGACCGCTGCCCGCGGCCGGCCAGCTCGCCGGGCTGCGGCTGTTCGCCGGCTACGCAGGCTGGAGCGCCGGACAGGTCGAGAGTGAGATCGAGGAGGGCGCCTGGCTCGCGCTCGACGCCCGCGAGGGCGATCTGACCTCGCCCCAGCCAGAGGACCTCTGGCATGAGGTGATGCGACGTCAGAGCGGGGACCTGCGCTACTGGGCGACGTTCCCTGAGGATCCCACCGTCAACTAGCGCACCCGGCCCGGCTCGGCTGAGACACTGGAGCCATGACGTCATCGCTGGTTCCGGGGGGCAGGTGTGGGGAGCGACGCACCCAGTGGTGGCTTCACCGATCCGTTGCGTGAGCCGTTAGGATTGACGGGTGGCATTCTTCGGGCGAGGTTCAGAGACGGTTCTCGACGAGCGCACGGACCAGCGCACCGAGGAGGGCGATCACGAGAAGTTCTCCCACTACGTGCCCAAGGACCAGCTCACCGAAGCCATGGTCATGGGCAACGCGGTGGTCGCTCTGTGCGGCAAGATCTGGACGCCGAGCCGCGACCCCGAGCGCTTCCCCGTGTGCCCGGAGTGCAAGGACATCTGGGACAACATGAACCCCGGCGACGACGACGGAGACTCCTCGGGTGACAGCTAGCCAGCACCTCCGGGTCTGGCAGCGTGAGGCATTCGAGCTCTATCAGCGCACGCAACCGCGGGACTTCCTGACCGTTGCCACGCCCGGCGCCGGCAAGACCACGTTCGCGCTCACGATCGCAGCCGACCTGATGTCGCGCGGGGTCATCGACCGGGTGGTCGTCGTGACGCCCACCGATCACCTCAAGACGCAGTGGGCCCTCGCCGCAGCCGGCATCGGCCTGCCGATCGACCCCGCGCTGACGGCCCAGAGCCGCCTGGCCGCCGACTTCGTCGGGTTCGCCGTCACCTACGCCGGGCTCGCCGTCGACCCCAACGCCTTCCACATCCGCATCGCCAGCCGCCGCACCATGGTGATCCTGGACGAGGTGCACCACGCCGGTGACGCGATGGCCTGGGGGGATGCGGTCGACGAGGCCTGCGACCCGGCGGTGCGCCGCGTGCTGCTGACCGGAACCCCGTTCCGCTCCGATGACAACCCCATCCCGTTCGTCCGGTACGGCATGGGGGAGGGCGGCGTCATGATCAGCGAGGCCGACTACTCCTACGGGTACGGACCGGCGCTGCGTGACGGAGTGGTGCGTCCGGTGCTGTTCATGGCGTATTCGGGTGAGATGCAGTGGCGCACCCGGGCCGGCGACGAGGTCGCGGCACGACTGGGACAGCCGCTGGATCGCGACGCCACGGCGCAGGCGCTGCGCACGGCGCTCGATCCGGGCGGCGCGTGGATCCGCGCCGTCCTGACCTCGGCTCACACCCGCCTGCAGGAGGTGCGACGTGACGTCCCCGATGCCGGCGGGATGGTCATCGCGAGCAACCAGGAGAACGCTCGCGCCTACGGACGTCTGCTCGCCGAGCTGACCGGCGAGGAGCCGGTCGTGGTGCTCTCGGACGAAGCGGGCAGCAGCGCGCGCATCGCGGAGTTCTCGGCGGGCATGACCCCGTGGATGGTCGCGGTGCGGATGGTCAGCGAGGGCGTCGACGTGCCGCGCCTGTCAGTGGGTGTGTACGCCACCACCACCGCGACGCCGCTGTACTTCGCCCAGGCCGTCGGTCGCTTCGTGCGGGCCCGCCGCAAGGGCGAGACAGCCTCGATCTTCGTGCCCAGCGTGCCGCGCCTGCTCGCCCTGGCCTCCGACCTGGAGGCTGAGCGTGATCACGTGATCGGCCGTCCGATCAAGGACGAGGCGGATCTGTTCGCCGCCGAGGCCGAGATGCTCGCAGCCCAGGCTGACGTCGGTGCCGCCGACGACCTGTCCGGCCAGTACGCGGCGCTCGGCAGCGATGCCTCCTTCGACCGACTCGTCTACGACGGGGCGAACTTCGGCTACGACGTGCTCACCGACAGCGACGGCGAGCTGGACTTCCTCGGCATCCCGGGCCTGTTGGAGCCCGATCAGGTGGCTGACCTGCTGCGACGGTCCAGGACGCAGCGCGCCGCCGCCAAGGACACCCGCCCCGACCCGGAGGCCGAGGAGGCCGCGGTGTTCGCCCAGCGTGGAGACCTGCGGCGATCCCTGCATGGGCTCGTCGGCGCCTGGCATCACCGCACGGGTCAGCCGCACGGGGTCACCCATGCGCAGCTGCGCTCCACCTGCGGCGGACCGGCGGCACCGCAGGCCTCGGCCGCCGAGCTGCAGCAGCGCATCGACCTGCTGCGTCAGTGGGCCATGCGCGCCTCGGGCTGACCGAGTCCTCGACTGCGTGTCGGGTGTCCGGCAGCTCCGGCCGTGACGCCACACTGAGCCATGACCCTCACCCGCGGCATCGTTGCCGTCATCCTTCGCGTGATCGCCTTCGCGGCGCTCTACGTCATCTTCCTCGTCGTCCTGTCCGGCAGCGACAGCACCGATCCGCTGGGTCCCGGCCTGCTGTTCTTCCTGATCGTGTTCGTCGTGGCGCTGGTCTGGTCCGGTCTCGACGCCCTGCGGCACGGATTCGTGGAGGCCGCCGCGCTGTGGGCGGTCACCGCCGTGCTGGCGGGTGCTGCGATGACCCTCGTGTTCGTCCTCACCACGGCCGACGCCAACCTGGGCGAGGAGCTGACCGGATCGACGTTGTTCTTTGCGCTGCTGCTGTTCGTGCCGGCGCTGCTGGGCGCGTCGGCCGGTGGTCTGGCGCATCGGGTCCGCCGCCCGGCCGAGGCCGGCTGACCCCGCGCTACCGTGGCTCGACCCAAGGAGTGATTGATGACCACGATGGCGTTCCGCACGAAGGTGTTCGCGCGTCTGCTCAAGGCGAGCGAGACCGAGATCGAAGAGGTGGAGGACCTGCCGGCGCACCGCGCCAAGCGGGCGAAGCTGCAGAAGTCCGTCGTGGGCGGATGGATCTTCGGCACGACCGACGACGGCGTCAGGACCGAGGAGATCCAGGTCGCGGGCTGCCGCACCCTGGTGCACCGACCGCGCGCCGGCGTGGCGCCACTGCCGTGCGTCATCAATTTCCACGGCGGTGGCTGGGTGCAGGGCAATCCGGAGCAGTCGCAGTGGCTGGCCAGCCGGGTCGCCGTGCGCAACCGGTGCGTCGTCGTCTCTCCGGCCTACCGGCTGGCGCCGGAGCACCCCTTCCCGGCCGGTGTCGACGATGCGCGGGCCGTGGTGCAGTGGGTCGTCGAGCACGCCCGTGAGCTGGGCATCGATCCGCAGCGCATCGCCGTGATGGGCGACAGTGCTGGCGGAAATCTCGCCGCGGTCACCTGCCTGGACGCCCGTGACGCGGGTGGGCCCGGGCTGCGGGCGCAGGTGCTGATCTACCCGGGCGTCGAGATGTACGACCGTTGGCCGTCCGAGGACGAGCACGCCGAGGCCCCCGTGCTCAGCTCGGCCAACATGCGTGCGTTCACGCGGTTGTACCTGGGGGAGGCCTTCGGCACCGAGGACCACCGTGCCTCGCCGGTCCGCGCTGCGTCGCACGTGGGTCTGCCGCCAGCGTTCATCCTGACCGCTGAGATGGATCCGCTCAAGGACAACGGCACGCACTACCGCGATGCTCTCGAGGCCGCCGGCGTGCCGGTGCGGTTCGCGGAGTACGACGGAGCCCTGCACGGCTTCCTCAGCCTGCCCGGCGCGGTACCCGTGGCCCAGCAGGCCCTCGACGACATCGTCGACTTCCTGCAGACCGCCCTCTGACCCCAACCCCCGCGAGTGGCGCAAAATGGTCCATTTTCGACCGCAATCTGAACGTTTTTGCGCCACTCGATGATCACTTTGCGCCACTCGACGGGCCTGCGGCGACGGATCGAGCAGCTCGGCACCTTTCCACGGCCAAGGACACGTCCGGGAAGGGAAGGTCTGCCGCCTCCTGAGCGTTGACCCAGACATGCGCCTGTCCGTGCTCGATCTCGTGCCTGTCCGAACCGATCAGTCCAGCAGCGACTCGGTCGCTGCCACCGTCGCCCTCGCCCAGACCGCCGACCGCGCCGGCTTCACGCGCTACTGGGTGGCCGAGCACCACAACATGCCTGCTGTCGCTGCCACCTCGCCGCCAGTCCTGATCGCGATGCTGGCGGCGCAGACCGCGCGCATCCGGCTCGGTTCCGGTGGCGTCATGCTGCCCAACCACGCCCCGCTGGCCGTCGCGGAGCAGTTCGCCCTGCTCGAGGCAGCCACCCCCGGACGCATCGATCTCGGCATCGGACGCGCCCCCGGATCCGATCCGGTCACCTCGATGGCGCTGCGCGGCCCGGCAGGTCGCGACGACACCGACGTCGAGAGGTTCCCGCAGTACCTCGACGACGTCGTGGCACTGATGGGGGCGGGCGGCGTGCGGGTCAACATCCCGCGCCAGGACTACGTCCTCAAAGCCACGCCTGCCGCGGCCAGCGTCCCCGACCTGTGGTTGCTCGGTTCGTCGATGTACTCGGCCCACCTCGCCGCGGCCAAGGGTCTGCCGTACGTGTTCGCGCACCACTTCTCCGGCCAGGGGACGGCCGAGGCGCTGGCCGCGTACCGCGCCGAGTTCACGCCCAGCGACGTCGCGTCCGAGCCCACCACCTTCTTGACGGTCAACGCCGTCGTCGCCGAGTCCGAGGCCGAGGCAGCAGCCCTGATGCTGCCCAACCTGCAGCTGATGGCCAGGCTGCGCACGGGCCAGCCGCTCACGGCTCTGGACCTGGTCGAGGACGCCGAGTCGCTCGAGCTGGGCCCACAGATGGAGTCGATCGTCAGCTCAGGACTGACCCGAGCCGTCGTCGGCACGCCGTCACAGGCCGCCCAGCAGGTGCGCGACCTCGCCGCGCAGTTCGGCGTCGACGAGGTGATGATCAATCCGGTCGCATCGGACCGCAGGGGCACCGACCCGCGCACCGCACCCGGCCGCGAGCGCACCCTCGAGCTGCTGGCCGACGAGCTGCTCAGCTAGCGGCGAGCTGCACGCCAGCGTCGCTGAACTCCTGGTGCACACGGGCCAGGTTGTCGGCCGACACCGCCGCTACCAACGAGTCGAGCACCCGCACGCGAAAGCCCTGTGCCGCGCCGTCCAGCGCCGTGGCGCGGACGCAATAGTCCGTCGCGATGCCGCAGACGTCGATCTGCTCGATGCCGGCAGCACGCAGCCAGTCCGTCAGGAGCGATCCGTCCGGTGCGGTGCCCTCGAAGCCTGAGTAGGCCGCCTCGTACTCGCCCTTGTAGAAGGTGGCCGCGAACAGGTCCTCGGTGAGCGGCTCGTGCAGCAGCTCACCCGGGGTGCCGACGACGCAGTGCGGAGGCCAGCTGTCCACGAAGTCGGGATCGTCGCTGAAGTGGGAGCCCGGATCGATGTGGTGGTCGCGCGTCGACACCACGGTGGAGTACTCGCCGCTGGCGATCAGCGCGGCGACGTCGGACGCCACCTGTGCTCCGCCGGCCACGGCCAGCGAGCCGCCCTCGCAGAAGTCGTTCTGGACGTCGACGACGACCAGCGCGGTCGTG
>JBBSKV010000032.1:0-10782 GCA_038255955.1 Propionibacteriales bacterium | reverse complement strand
GAGGTCGTGAAGGCCCTTCGCCTGCTCAAGACCAAGCGGGAGACGTTGCCGCCCAAGAAGCACGGGAACATCCCCCTGTGACCCCTCGCTCGCAGAGCTCGCTCACGCTCGGGCGCTGAGCGCCCTCGCTGGGGCAGGCCCCTTCCACGACATGGAGAACCGATGACCGACGACACCACCGCAGACCTGGCCCCCGTGTCCAAGCCTGTGCTGCGGGTGGTCAAGGGCGATCTGACGCCCGAGGAGCTCGCCGCCCTGGTGGCGGTCGTCGCCGCCCGCAACGCGGCCGCCGCTCACGCCGCCGCGCGCGTCACGACGCGACCGCGCTCGGAGTGGGGCCACCCCGCCCGGATGGTGCGTCGCCCCCACCGGTTCGGTGTCGATCAGTGGCGTCGCTCGGCCTGGGGCTGAGATGTCCCTGCAGCACACCCGTGAGGTCGCCCAGGCGGACTGGTGGGCTGCCGCGGCCGTCCACTGGTCGACTCTCGTCGAGCTCGGTCCGCCGGGATTCGACGCGTACTGCCAGCTCAGTCTTCCCGTGGGCGACCTCTGGCGCCCCGAGACCGAGGTCCTCGCCGATCTGGTCACCGTGCTGCGCCAGCACACCGTGGGTGGTGGCCACGACTGCCGCTTCGCGCTGTGGGACGGGTGGGGCGACATCGACGGCGCCGACGCCGTCGGCATGCTGGCCGCGATCAGCGACACCAGCAAGTGGTTCACCCGCGTGTTCGGCCAGCCCAAGGCACCCAGCATCCCCCCGGCGTTCGATCTCGCCGTCATGACCGCTCCTCGCGTGGCCATCGGCGAGCGTCAGTACCTGTTGTTCCGTGGGCCGCTCGACCAGGCCGGCGCCTGGGGTGCCCGTCCGATCGCCGTCGACTGGCCGCCCCGCCAGATCAGCATCCCGAATCTCATGTGGCCCGCTGACCGGTCCTGGAGCGTCGCGAGCGACGCGCACCCCAACACCATGGGCATCGGCGGTTCCCGGGCGCTGGTCGATGCCATCGTGCTGCACCCGCGACTCGATGCTCGCGTGGTCAGCTACCCCGACGAGTCGGCGGGGTGGGGCCGATGAGGATCGTGCTGGCCTCCCAGTCACCCGCCCGGCTCGCCACCTTGCGATCGGCCGGCATCGAGCCCGAGGTCGTCGTGTCCGGGGTCGACGAGGACTCCGTCGCAACCCACAACGCGGCCAATCTCGCCGCGGCGCTGGCGCAGCTGAAGTGTCGCGCCGTCGCGGGGCAGATCGCGGACGACGCCGCGCTGATCATCGGGTGCGACTCAGTCCTCGCCTTCGAGGGCGACGTGCTCGGCAAACCCATCGGTCCGGTCGAGGCCGCAGGTCGCTGGCGGCGCATGCGCGGCAAGTCCGGCGTGCTGTACACCGGACACTGCGTGCGCCGCGGTGACGAGGAGTTCGTCGAGACCGCCTCCACCATCGTGCACTTCGCACAGATCACCGATGACGAGATCGACGCCTACGTGGCCACCGGCGAACCCCTGCACGTCGCCGGCGCCTTCACGATCGACGGCCTGGGCGGTGCCTTCATCCGCGGCATCGAGGGCGATCACCACAATGTCGTCGGTCTGTCCCTGCCACTGCTGCGCGACCTGGTCGGCGATCTGGGCATCGCCTGGCCGGCGCTGTGGAACCGGTTGCCCTCCTGAGAAGGACGCTCTTCAGCCCAGCTCGCGGTGGTCGAACGGCTCGTCGTGCGCGCGCAGGTTCTCAATTTCCAGATCGTGCAGGCGTCGTTGGCTTGCGGCCAGCCGCTGCTCGGCCCGGTCGTACGCCTCACGCTGCTGGCGACGGGTCCACGGCACGTTGCTGCCGCTGCGCTGCCAGTCCTCGCGGACCATCTCGCGCATGAGCTCCTGGCGGCGACGGGCGCCGTGCGGTGAATCGGACGTTGCCTCCGACGGCGGGGCGAACCGGCTCTCGTCCTCCGCGCGGGACGCGGACGCCACCACGAGATCGACCGGGGGCGTCGTCGGGGCGGCCTCGGCGACGCCACGATCGCGTCGTGCGGACCGCCACGCCCCCGCGACGAGCAGCACCCACGATGTCAGGCCGGCGCCAGCACCCAGGACGACGGCCGCCTGCAGGGGCGAGGGACCGACCTCGACTCCGGTGGCAGCCGGCGTGACCGCGACGACCCGGGCGCGCGCATCGGAGGGCACGTTGGCCGCCGACTGCACGGAGGCGAGCTGAGTGGACGCCTCGGCCGCCAGGACCTGAGTGGCCCGCTGCGCGCCGGCGGCGGTTGCCGCCGTGGCGGTGAGCCTGATCAGCGGGCTCGTCAGCTGCGTGTCAGCGACATGGCTTCCGTCGCCACCCGCGGCCATGACCTTGTCGCGCACGGGGTCGCCGTCCAGCTGGGCGCTGACGACCAGCGCAAGGCGCGCGATGTTGTCGTCGAGTCCGGCCAACGGGTTGCCGCCCGGCGCGGCGTCCATCGCCGGCACCACCACCACGGCCGCGGCGCTCTGATATGTGCTCGTCGTCCGGGTCCAGCCCACGAGTGCCCCACCAGTGGACACGGCGAGGACCAGCAGCACCAGCAGCCGACGGGACCGCGAGCGCGTCGACTGGCTGGGCGTCATGGCACCTCTCGTGGTCGTGGATCACCGAGGACGAGCCATCCTCGGTGACATCATGACAGGACCTTGTACCCGAGGATGACACCCACCCCTCGCACGAAGCGGATCTGTGGTGCAGAGACGGCCCGCAAGCGATCATGACGCCAAAATGACCATGAATCTTCTCGCAGGACAATCTTTGCAATGTGCTGAAACTAGGGTCTTTAGTCCCATAGACTCATGACGTGTCTCGATCGATCGGCGTGTCCAAGACTACGCTGCTGGCCGCTTTCGTCGCGGTGTCCGTCCTCCAGGGGGGCGGCCCCGCCGCTGCGGCCACCCCGGAGCCCGCCCCGGCTGCCTCGTCGGCCGCCGCGCCCGCGCTCGAGGCGGGCGACCAGATCAGTGTCGGCGAACGACTGTCATCGCCCAACGGCCAGTTCCACCTCGCGGTGCAGGTCGACGGCAATGCCGTGCTGTACGCGACGCGCACCGATCGAGCCCGGTGGGCGACCAACACGCTCGGCGCACCCGCCCAGCGCCTCGTCATGCAGCCCGACGGCAATCTCGTGCTGTACGGAGCCGACAACGTCGCCCTGTGGGCCTCCGACACCGCAGGGAACCCGCAGGCGCGGCTCGCGCTCGGAGACGACGGCACACTCGCGCTCGCCTGGCCCGGGGGAGAACGGATTCTCACGCAGCCAGCATCTGAGCTCACCGGGGGCGACACCCTGGTTCCGGGCCAGTCGCTGACGTCGCCCACGGGCCGGTTCACCCTCGTCCTCCAGGAGGACGGCAACCTGGTCGAGATCGAGTCCGGCACGGGCCCGGTGTGGGCCAGCGGGACCCGGGGTGACAACCAGGTGGTGCTCGACCCCGGCGGCGACCTGTCCGTCCGCAGTGCCGACGCTCCGTCCGATCCTGCGCAGTGGTCCACCGGGACCGACGCGCCCGGTGCTCGGCTCGTCGTCCAGGACGACGGAAACATCGTGCTGTACGCCGGCAGCACCGTGGTGTGGTCGCGCGGCGACGAGGAGCGCGAGCAGGTCGCCGCCGACGCCGTAGCGGCCAGCAGCCTGCAGATCGCCACCGCCGCGGCCGTCACGACGACGGCGACGCCGCGCGATGACTATCCGAACCGTGACGCCGTCGCCTGCGGCAGCGGCGTCTACTGCGAGAACGGTTCCCAGTACTCCGCTCGAGGCTTCGCCTATCGCAACTGCACCGACTTCGTCGCCTGGAAGATCGGCCTGCCGTGGAGCCAGATCGCTGACGGCAGCAACGGGCACGCCGCCGGCTGGAAGCAGGGCTGGATCTCGCGGGGACGCTCCGTCGGCACCGCGCCCCAGGTCGGAGCGGTCGCGTGGTGGGATCGGGGCAGCTACGGTCACGTCGCCTACGTGGTGGCCGTCAACCCGGACGGATCGGCCGTCGTGGAGCAGTACAACGCCGGCGGCACCGGCGAGTTCTCCATTCAGACCGTCCGCGCCGACTCCTACTTGTACTGAGGGCTGCTACTCGACCGGAAGGCCGAGCCCGCGGGCGATCAGGATGCGCTGGACCTCGGAGGTGCCCTCGCCGATCTCCAGGATCTTGGCGTCGCGGTAGAACCGGGCGACCGGGTACTCCTCCATGAAGCCGTAGCCCCCGAAGACCTGCGTCGCGACGCGGGTCGCGTCCACGGCCGCCTCCGACGTGTAGAGCTTGGCGATCGAGGCGGCCTGCTTGAAGGCCTTTCCGCCGACGCCGGCATCCTTCATCGCAGCCGCCTGGTACGTCAGGGCTCGTCCGGCCTGCGCCTTGACCGCCAGATCGGCGATCTGGAACGCGACGCCCTGCTTGGCGCCGATCGGCACACCGAACGTGGTGCGCTCCCCCGCGTACTGCACGCACGCGTCGAGGCAGCCCTGGATCAGGCCGACCGCCAACGCGGCGATCGCGACGCGACCGTCATCGAGCGTCGCGAGGAACTGGGCGTATCCCCGACCGCGGTCACCGAGCAGGTGGTCCGAGGGCACGCGAGCGTCAGAGAAGGACAGAGGGTGGGTGTCCGAGATGTGCCAGCCGAGCTTGTCGTAGGCCGGTTCGGCCGTGAAGCCAGGGGTGCCGGTGGGCACGACGATCGCCGAGATCTCCGGCCGTCCGCTCTCGGTCTGGCCGGTGCGCGCGGCAACGGTGACCAACGAGGTGATCTCGCTGCCGGAGTTGGTGATGAACTCCTTGGACCCGTTGACGACCCACTCGTCACCGTCGATCTCGGCCTTGGTGCGCATGGCCGACGCGTCCGATCCCGATCCGGACTCGGTCAGACCGAAGCCGGCGAGGCTGCGGCCCGCCACGAGATCGGGCAGCCAGCGCTCCTTCTGCTCGGTGGTGCCGAAGGTGAGGATCGGGTTGATGCCGAGGCCGACGGCGGCCTCCAGCGTGATGCCGATCGACTGGTCGACGCGACCCAGCTCCTCGATCGCGACGCACAGGCTGGTGAAGTCGCCGCCCGCTCCCCCCAGCTCCTCGGGGGCGGTGAGGCCGAACAGCCCCAGATCGCCCATCTGGCGGACCAGATCGACCGGGAAGTGGTGGTCGCGATCCCACTGCGCCACGTGCGGAGCGATCTCGCCCTCGGCGAACTCGCGCACGCTGCGTCGGAAGGTCTCGTGCTCGTCGGACAGCTGAAAGCTCATGCAGGCACCCTACCAACCCGGGTTAACGTTCGTTAACCAACGTCGACGCCCTAGACTGCGGCAGGCAATCCCGGTGCACGAGGAGTGAGTCTGTGAGCAAGCCCCTGTCGAAGGTCCTGATCGCCAACCGCGGAGAGATCGCGGTCCGGGTGGTGCGGGCCTGCAAGGATGCCGGCATCGCCTCGGTGGCGGTGTACGCCGAGCCGGATCGCGACGCGCTGTTCGTGCGCCTCGCCGACGAGGCCTACTCGCTCGAGGGCTCCACCCCGGGCGACTCGTACCTGTCGATCGACAAGATCCTGGCGGTCGCCGAGAAGAGTGGCGCCGACAGCGTGCATCCCGGATACGGATTCCTCGCCGAGAACGCCGAGTTCGCCCAGGCCGTCATCGACGCCGGGCTGATCTGGATCGGCCCGCCGCCCAGCGCGATCGAGAATCTCGGCGACAAGGCCAAGGCCAAGCAGATCGCCCAGAAGGCGAACGCTCCGCTCGCACCGGGCACCAAGGATGCGGTCAAGGACGCCGACGAGGTCATCGAGTTCGCCCAGACCAATGGACTTCCGGTGGCCATCAAGGCCGTCTTCGGCGGCGGCGGTCGTGGCCTCAAGGTCGCGACCACGATCGAGGAGATCCCCGAGCTCTTCGAGTCCGCTGTCCGTGAGGCCGTCAGCGCCTTCGGTCGCGGCGAGTGCCTGGTCGAGAAGTTCCTCGACAAGCCACGCCACGTCGAGACCCAGTGCCTGGCCGACAGCCACGGCAACGTCGTCGTGATCTCGACCCGCGACTGCTCCCTGCAGCGCCGTCACCAAAAGCTCGTCGAGGAGGCGCCCGCGCCGTACCTGACCGACGACCAGATCGAGCGCCTCTACTCCTCGTCGAAGGCGATTTTGAAGGAAGCCGGCTACGTCGGCGCCGGCACCTGCGAGTTCCTGGTCGCCCGGGACGGCACCATCAGCTTCCTCGAGGTCAACACCCGCCTCCAGGTCGAGCACTGCGTGTCCGAGGAGGTCACCGGCATCGATCTGGTGCGCGAGATGTTCCGCATCGCGGCTGGCGAGGAGCTGGGCTACGACGATCCCGAGGTGCGCGGACACTCCATCGAGTTCCGCATCAACGCCGAGGACGGCGGCAAGGGCTTCCTGCCCGCGCCCGGCACCCTGACCCGGTGGTCTCCGCCGTCAGGGCCCGGCGTGCGGCTCGACGGCGGCTACGAGGAGGGCGAGACCATCCCCGGCTCGTTCGACTCCCTGGTCGCCAAGCTCATCATCACCGGCACCAGTCGTGAGCAGGCGCTGGAGCGTTCGCGCCGCGCCCTCGACGAGTTCGTGGTGGACGGCATGCCCACGGTCATCCCGTTCCACCGCTCGGTGGTCGACGACCCGGCCTTCACGGCCGCCGACGGAGACTTCGCCGTGTACACGACGTGGATCGAGACCGACTACGACAACCAGCTCGAGCCGTACGTCGGCTCGTCCGAGACCGACGAGCCCGCCGAGCGTGAGCGCGTCGTGGTCGAGGTCGGCGGCAAGCGGGTGGAGGTCGTACTGCCCGGCGGACTCGGTGCTGCATCCTCGGCACCGGGCGCCAAGAAGCCCAAGCGCAAGAAGGCCGGCGGGGGCGGCGGTGCAGCCGCAGGCGGCGACGCACTCACAGCCCCCATGCAGGGCACCATCGTCAAGGTGGCCGTCACCGAGGGCCAGGAGATCGCCGCCGGCGACCAGGTCTTCGTCATCGAGGCCATGAAGATGGAGCAGCCGATCAACGCCCACAAGGACGGCACCATCGCCGGCCTTGCCGTCGAGGTCGGCGCCTCGGTCGGCTCCGGTGACCTGCTGGCCGAGATCAAGGACGCCGCACCGGCCGAGTAGTGGCCGCTGCAGCGGTCAGCGCCGTACCGGCGGCACTTCCGGTGGTGCGTGCTGGTCGACCTCGCCGTAGGCGATGCCGGCCGCCCACACGAGCAGCGTGACGCCGGTCCACGTGCCATAGCCATGGATCGAGAATCCACCCTCCGGGGTGACGGCATCGGCGACGACCAGCGCGACATAGGTGAGGACCAGCCCGCCGACGATCGTGTACGCGCGGGTGAACCGGCTGACCGTGGTGAGCACGACGCCGCGCAGCAGGACCGTCAGGACCGTGAACAGCACGACGGCGAAGACGAACCAGCCCAGCTTGATGGTGAACTGCCTGAGCACCAGGGCGGCGAAGCCCAACGACATGATGTTGGCGATCGCCGAGATGGCGATGGACTTCAGCAGGACGAGCACGTGCCGAGTATCCCAGAGCGTGCCCGGCGACCTCAGAAGGCGAACCAGTTCGACCGCAGGCCAAAGGCCCAGCGGGCGTCGTTGCCGGTGATCGTCACGGAGCTCCTGGAGCCGCTCAGCACCAGCGAGGACACGCGGCCTCCCCAGGCCCCCGGTCCGGTCCGCTTGGTGACGGACATCTTCTTCAAGGTGCCGATGGCCGGATACGCCTTCTCGATCTTGGACGCCTCAACCGTGATCTTCCAGCTGTTGTTGGCGTTGCCGGACCATCCATCGTACGGATCGGAGACAGCCTTGAGGTACGGCTGGCTCCCGGTGGCGGTGTACCCGCCCGACGAGGAGGAGAACTGGGTCAACGCCGGGGCGCCGCGATAGGTCACGATCTTGCCGGCCGTGCCCTTGACCGCCGCGTCGGTACGAGACGTCTCGCGCGACGCGCCACCGTAGACCTGGCAGGCCGTGGTGCTGCAGATGTCGTAGTACCGCCCGGTGCCCATGCTGCGCACGCCGTACGTGCGGGCCGCGACGGCCTGCGCCTTGAGGGCCTCGGTGTGCCAGCTCGACGGCATCTCGGCGGCGATGACACCCCTGACGTAGTCCTCGATGGTGAGGTTGTTGATCGTGTCCCGGCGGCTGGACCCCGACGACGGCTTGGAGGACCGGACCTTGCCACGCAGCTTCATCACGCTGCCGTTGGGCAGGATCAGGCTGATCGTCGACGGTCCGTAGAAGTATCCGTCACCGCTCCAGGTCAACGTCGAACCCTCGTGCTGGTACGAGGTGTAGCCACCCGTGGTCCGGAACGTGAGCTTGGACTTGGACGACCCGCTGGACGCCGGCACGATCTCCCACCGATCCACGGTCTTGCCGCCGATCGAGGTCGGCAGGGAGATGCTGCGCGCGCCCGAGATGTCGCGCAGCTTCAACCCCGACTGGCCGTTGATCAGGACACCGTCGGAGGTGTCCGCCGAGATGAGGACCTTGATGCTGCCCGTCTTGGTCGACAGATCCGTGCCCGAGTAGTAATGGTCGATGATCTTGGCGTAGCCCAGGCCCTGCTGGGCGGCGCCGGCGGCACCGTACTGGCTCATGCCGATTCCGTGGCCGTAACCATGGCCGGAGATCGACACCTTCCGCGAGCTCGGCACGGTGACCGTCGACGACGATGAGGTGGTGTTCGACGCGGGGGCGGCCGACGACGCCAGGTTGACCCCGCCGTACGGGGACCAGGGGCTGTACTCGGATCCTCGCTTGGCGCGCATGTGCACGAACCAGTCGGTGCCCCCGGTGGGCACCAGCTTGTCGTACGTGACGTTCAGTCCCGTGACCGTCTTCAGCTCGGTGCAGTGCCGGGCGGACAGCGCCGGCACCAGGCACGTCTGGTACGACGTGGCGCCGTCAACGGCACCCCAGGACCACGTCGCGCTGTTGGTGGTCGCCTTCGCCGTCGGCTTGGCCGGCGGGCGCAGCCGCAGGTCCACGCCGCCGTACGGCGACCACGACCCGTAGCCGGCATCGTTCTTGGCGCGGATGTGCACGTACCAGTCGACGCCCTTGGTCGGGAACAGCTTGTCGAAGGTGACCGTGGTTCCGGTGCCGGACTTCAGGCTCCAGCAGCGGGTGGCCGACACGGCCGGCACCAGGCAGGCCTGGTAGGAGGTGGCGCCTTCCAGCGCGTCCCAGCTCCAGGTGGCGGATTCCGCACCGCCGGTGGCCGTCGGCTTGCTGACCACTCCGGGGGGCTCGACGGCCGGCGCCTCGGCCCTGCTGGCTGTCAGCACCTTGCCGTCGGTGGAGTAGGCGGTGGCCTCGCCGGAGTCCACGTCCACGATGATGTAGCCGCCTGCGAAGTTCGTGCGGATCTCGCCATTCTTCTCCGCGCCGACCGACGACTTCGGAGTGCCCAGCGGGCCGCGGGTTCCCTTCAGCGTGCCCCAGGTCGAGTACGTGGGACCCCAGATGCCGAAGACACCCTTCGAGGGCACCGCGTACATGGAGCCCTTCTCGAAGCGCTGGATCGTCACGGTGCTGCGCGCCGAGGGGGTGTTCGTCCGCGGGAAGCCGAGCGGGGAGCGCTGCGCGTTCAGCGACACGTAGGAGGCGCGGAAGCCGGAGGTGTCCGACACGTAGCGCGTGCCGGCGCCTGCCTTGTCGTAGATGTCCATCTTGGAGAACCGCGTCTTGTACCCGCCCGTGGCCGGGTATTCACCGACGTAGGGCAGCCCGGTCGTCGAGCTCCCGAGATCGGCTGCGAGCTTCTTGATCGGGGTTTCGGCCTTGGACAGGTAGGAGGTGACGCGATCGCGCAGACCGCCGTTCTCGGACAACCAGGCGTAGCCGTATCGGCCCGGGCATCCCGTGCTGACGACATTGCGGTGGCCGGCGATCATGCTCAGCGTCCTGCCGCCCAAGGAGTGGGTACCTGTGGTCTTCAGGTAGAAGGCGGCCATCCGCCAGCCGACCAGCTTGACCGCTGCAGACTTCATGGCCGAGGTCGGCTTGACCGTGTCGAGGTTTCCCATCAACGAGACGCCCATGGTGAAGCTGTTCACCTCGTTGTTGCCTGAGTGGGCTGCGCGCACGTTGCGGTCCACGCCGCCGCGTCGTCCCTCGAAGATCTGACCGTACTTGTCGATCAGGAAGTTGTAGCCGATGTCGCACCAGCCGCGACTCTTGGTGTGGTACGCCTGAACACCGCGCACCAGCGACTTCGACTGCGACTTGGAGTACGAGTTGGAGCCGGCCGTGTGGTGGATGACCACACCGCGGCTCGTGGAACCGATCTGCGGGCTGCTGCAGTAGCTGCCCGAGGTCGCTCCCCACGAGGATCGCGAGATGATGCCCGGCTTGGGGGGATGCAGCGGCGATCCGTCAGCGGCCTCGGTCACGTCGAATCCCGAACCGTCGGTCTCCTCGCTGTAGAGGGCGGGGGCGGCACTGGCGGTGCTGACGTCCTCGTCGCCACCAGGATCGATCGTGGAGATGCGGATGTCCCGCGGCGTGCCCGTGGCACTGCTGATGCGAGCCGCGACGCCGTCGGCCTCGCCCACCCACAACGGATCGGTGCCAGGGTTGCCGCCCTCGCCGGGCTCGGCTTCCTCGACCTCCAGATCGGTCCACTCCGACCAGTCACCACCGGTGCGAGTACGCAGCTGGACGGTCACGTCCTTCGGCGCCCCCTCGGGCGACCAGATCACACCGACCATCCGGTAGTTGGTGGTCTTCGTCTCTCCGAGCTCGGCCACGACATT